>NZ_CAPG01000072.1:0-45599 GCF_000321185.1 Bacillus sp. AP8 | reverse complement strand
TGCAGGAGGGAAATAGCTAAGATGTTTTAAAATAATGTTATTGTATTAGATTATTATACTTTTTTATAAGTGCAACCCCTAATACAGCTGATATTACTATAAAAATAACAAGGTTTATTGGGAAAAATAATATAAGCAAAAATATTGTTACAATATAATTTCCCATTATTGCACTCATAAAAGTAGTAGCAACTATACATGCTGAAAATACAGGGTCTACTGTAGATACACTTGAAATTGCAAGTCCCATAGCAACTCCCGAAAACATTACAGGAAAAATATGTCCTCCAATCCATCCTGTTAAAATACATACTTCTGTTGCTAAAAGCTTACATAGGCATATTATAAGAAGCCAAAATAATCCTAAACTTTCCCAATTTACTATTATATCTTTTAAGTCATGTTCTCCAGAGAAGAATATATAAGGTATTGTTATACCTAATATTGCTAATATAACTCCTCCTAGAACTGATTTTACTACTTTATAATTTTCTAAAGGTTTTAGTATCTTCTTTAAAACACTGCCCATTTTTTTGTAGTATAGTGCTAAAAGAAGTCCTACTATCAAAAGAGGAATAAAGAAAATTAATTCTAATTTGCCTATGTTAGCATCTGCAAATTTCGTTACAAATGTTCCTCTGTTATCAATATGGGATAATAATTTAAATACATAAAAACCTGAAGATACAGTTAATATATATATTACTGTCTTAAATCTTTTTATTTTATCCTTACCACTTATTAAACTATAAAATCCGTATAATGGTGCTGCAAATATAATACCCACAGTTGATTCTATACTTGATTGGATTAATGCTTCATTTAAATCATTTTCGATTTCTTTTCTTTTAAACCCATATTTAAGTAAATCACCAGATAAAGTAACTAATCCCCCTACAATTCCACTTAAAGCAGCTTCTGGTCCAAGACTTGCCCCAAACCAAAGAACAATTAATGCTGATATTGCTGATTTTGGCAACGATTTGTATTCAACTCTTTTATTTTTTTAAACTCTACTAAAACATCTTGCATTGTTTTTGGATATTTTCCAAAATATTTTTGGCACAGACCTACTATAACACCACCTAAAATACATACAAATAAAGTTAAATGCTTTTTATTTTCCTTAAATACAAAGTCATACCATATAAAGTCTATTCCGCTGAATATTAAAGTTAAAAATATCCATGTAATTGTTCCAATAGCAACGCCTATAAATATGCTATAAACTCCAGCAACACATAAACTCAAGAGTTTTTTCATGCTTTTCTTATCCTTTATCATGAATTTTAAGAACCATAATGCTAACAAATTTCTTTATATATCTTCCTTTCTTTTTCTATATTCATACAATCTAATTATTTTATCTAATATCATAATTTTTCATAAATGACTTCCAAATTATTTTTTCTTTATATCTAGATGTCTATACTCATTGAAATAAAGTTTTATCTGATAATAAATATTCATATGAATTCTAAGTACCAATGTTTTTTATTAATAAATCTATAAATAATAAAGAACCGTATCACAAGTAAGTGATACGGTTCTGCTAACTTTATTAGATTTGATGTATTTCTATATTAGAGTTTGTGAATAAATGTTCTTAAACAAACAGGGGCGTTCGTATTATATAGTTCAGCCAGAACTTTCTGGTTGAACTTTTTTTATTTCGAATTAATCTATCAGTAGCCAGGGTAGAACGTACGGGGGCGTGGGACATTGATCCCGTCAACTAAACTGTTCACCCCCTACTTGTAGAATTATGTTTGAGGCTGGTTGGGGCTGAGATCTCGTATAACAAGCGAAGCTATAATACTACTTGGAGGTAATAGGGGTTACTGGTGAATACGTAAGAGGAGGAGAAAGAATGGACCCAGTTGTGGGTATAGATGTAGCTAAAGGAGAGAGTGAAATTCAGGCTTTTTTAGATAAAGGAAAGCCTTATGGAAAGAGCTTTTCAATTAAGCATAATCGCGAAGAATTAGATGGGTTTGTAAGTTTCTTAGGGGAAATTAAATCAATGACAGGTCAGATGCCAGTCATATTGGAATCAACGGGGCATTACCATACTCCTGTTATTCAATGCTTAGAAGAGAACGATTTACTTTATATTCTGTTAAATCTAATCATTTCTCATCAAGCAAAGAAATCCAGTTTAAGAAAGGTAAAAACAGACGCATTTGATGCGTATCAATTATGTGTCCTCTATTACAAAGAGGACTTTGAACCTTATAAAATGAGGGGAATTCAGCTATTGAACCTTCGTAACCTATCTAGACAACAGGAAATTGTGACGAATATGTAGAAGCAAAACTGCAATTTCATACGATTTTAGATCAGACTTTTCCTGATTACCGAAAGGTATTTGGAGATCTTTTTTCGAAAGTATCTTTATCGATATTAAGAGAATATCCAACATCGGAGAAGATTCTAAAAACTGATGTAGAGGAATTGGCAGAACGAATAAAAGGGTATTGTCCAACTCGTTCGATTCAGTGGGAAAAAGAGAAAGCCAAGAAATTGATCCATTCAGCTTCTCAAAATCCATTTCAAAAAGTGATTTATCTAAGTCATCTTATCAATCTTAATATGTATATAGACATCCTATTTCACTACCAAGGACACCTTTCAGATTTAGAGAGCCAAATGGTCTCCCTGACATATGAAATAGAAGAATATAAGATTATCCAATCAATCCCTGGAATCGGAGAAAAAATCGCCACCACGATTATTTCCGAAATCGGTGAGATTGATCGGTTTAATCACCCTAAGAAATTAGTGGCCTACGCTGGAATTGATCCCAGTGTCCATTTCTGGCAAGTTTACAGCGACGACGAATCGGATAACGAAACGAGGTTCCAGTAGGCTAAGGCACAGTTTATATCTAGCTGTTTTATGTGGAATAAGGAGTTCCAGAAATAAAAAACTCAAAGAGTTCTACGACAAGAAACGTTCAGAAGGAAAGCCTTCGAAAGTGGCAATTATCGCTTGCATTAATAAACTTCTTCACTGGATTTATGCTTTACTAAAAAGGAAAGAATATTTCCTAGATATAGCTTAGAAAGATTTTTTAGCCATATAAAGAAAAACCTTCCATAAGATATCTGGAGGGTTATTTGGTATGCCTAAAAACAGTATAGCATAAATAATTTATTGTTTAAGAGAAAGATGTTGACAACCTATTAGCTGGTTTAGTTGAACAACAGAAAACATTTTGTTGTGGTAAATGAGGTCATTTGTTGTACAAAAAAGGATAGATGAATACAGGTATTTTAATCCTGTTCATCTATCCTCTCTTTTGACTTATAAAATGTGTGACATTATATTTGGTTGTTTAATTATAAATGATTTTAAACATTTTCTTGACTTTTAATAAAAGAATTCAAGGCTCTTTCTTAAAAAATTCAATACTCTATCTCTTTATGAAAGTTATGCAATTGGCTATCTAAACGTTCCAATGTCTTGATTTGTGAAAGAGGAAAACCATCTCTGTTTGTTTTTGGCGAGCACATCTGACAGGAACAGTGCATTTTTCTTTTAGCAAATTTCCTATCAAATTTAGAGTACCATCCTATTTGCTTGGATATTTTTACTTTACGCTGGATAACTCATCTACGATGATGTCGATAGTAGGATTGACCTCGATTTTTGTTAGTAGGCTTCATTGCCATCAACTCCTCGGGATAAGGCTCAGCCTGCAAAAGACTCCAAAAGAACATTTAGATTTTCACATTAGATGTTTCAAGCTTCAATCACCTCTAAGAAGCGTTTTCTTTATTATACAGTCATTAACTATGTGGATAGTGAACTACGCTTTCCTTTCATTCATTCTTGCAATCCTCAAATAACATATAAAACCAGCCAAAAGTCTATAATAAGGTAATGACAAATGAAATAGAAAGAACACAAAAGAAAGGGGATTCTATGATTAAAATAGGCTGGAACTTCGATAATAGTTATGCTCGATTGCCGAATTTCTTTTATAAAAACATAAATCCAACCCCAGTTAAGTCTCCAAAAGTAATTATTGTTAACAACTCATTGGCTAAATCATTAGGCTTGAATCCAGATGAACTTCTAAGCGAAGAGGCTGTTATGGTGTTTGCAGGTAACAGAATTCCTAAAGGTGCTAACCCTTTGGCACAAGCTTATGCAGGGCATCAGTTCGGGCATTTTACAATGCTAGGAGATGGTCGAGCTATTCTACTTGGTGAGCAAATTACTCCACAAGGTGATCGCGTTGATATTCAATTGAAAGGACCAGGTCGAACACCATACTCGCGTGGTGGAGATGGTCGTGCGGCACTTGGGCCGATGCTGCGTGAATATATTATTAGTGAAGCGATGCATGCTCTTGGAATTCCTACAACCCGCAGCTTAGCGGTCGTGACAACTGGTGAGGCAGTAGCTCGTGAAACTTATCTACCTGGAGCTGTTCTAACTCGAGTGGCGGTTAGTCACATTCGTGTTGGTACCTTTCAGTATGCTGCAAATTTTGGAACAGTAGAAGATTTACGTGCCTTAGCTGACTATACGTTGAATAGGCATTATTCAGATGTTGCAGATGATGAGAATCGCTATTTAGCTCTTCTTCAAATGGTTATTCAGCGTCAAGCTGATTTACTAGCAAAATGGCAGCTTGTAGGCTTTGTCCATGGCGTGATGAACACCGATAATATGACAATTAGCGGAGAAACAATTGATTACGGTCCTTGTGCATTTATGGATACTTATGATCCAGCAACTGTATTCAGCTCTATTGACGAGGAGGGGCGTTATGCGTTTGGTAACCAGCCATATATGGCTTTGTGGAATCTCACTCGCTTTGCTGAAACCTTATTACCATTACTTCATAATAAACAGGAAGAAGCCATTAAGATTGCAGAGGATGCACTGTCTCATTTTGCTAAGCTGTTCCAAAGTAAATGGTATAATGGCTTGAGAGCAAAACTCGGTATTTTTAATGAAGAAGAAAAAGATGAAGCTCTTATTAAAGTTCTTCTTCAGATGATGGAAAAGTATCAGGCAGACTACACAAATACATTTCGTGCGCTAACTTTTAATAAACTGGAGCATACGGTTCTGTATGATAAGGAAGAATTTGAAGAGTGGTATCAATTGTGGCAAGAAAGACTTGGTAGACAAGAGCAATCAAGAGAAGCTTCCCATAATTTGATGAGAAAGAGCAATCCAGCCGTTATCCCACGTAATTATAGGGTAGAGGAAGCACTCAAAGCTGCTGTAGACGGCGACTATAGTGTCATAGAGAGATTGCTTAATGTACTCTCAGATCCATATGCTTATACACCAGAACAAGATGAGTATTGTAAAGTGCCTGAACCATCAGATAAACCTTATCGGACGTTTTGCGGAACGTGATTAGACGAAAACAATAGTAACCTCGAGATTGCAAAGATGTATCTAACCAATCTCGAGGTTTTTTTATAAAAAGATTCAGTGCTATATTACTTGAGAAATTCCTAGAGGCAATTGAAATGCGAAGAGGGCTCAATGCTTGTACGTAGAAAGTGCGTAGTTATCCATCTTAGCCAATATTTAGTTGAAAACTTTAATTGAATTGAAACGTAGTATTAAGAGTAGAAATGTAAAGTCGCAGGATTGTACCCTAAATGTAATGTTTACAAAAAATTCAGCTCATAATACTTGGATTTTAGGGTATAGGAATAGAGTGGCACTAATAAAGTTCGAGAATGTAAATGTCATTTAAATGTAAACATTGAAGATGAGTTTAAATAATAGTGCATAAGATAAAATGAGACTAATAGATTGAGGTAATGTACCGTATGAATAATAAATTAATAGAAAATGCTGATGAATGTTATCGGCAAGCTGAGCAGAGTGCTACTCAATATTTTGAAACACTATATAAACAAGTTAAGTTAAAGAGCTATGTACCTATATTGACAAAAGATATACAATCTTGGAAGTCGACACATGTTCATCGTTCGTCTATTTTCTCCCTTTTTTCACGTGGAAAAAGAAAACCTGATTCTAAAGACTATTATAAGTATATTCAATGGCTAAATTACTCTGGAAAACTAGAAAATTATCTAGATCGAAGTGTTGCGTATATTTTTATGAGGGACTTAGGAAAAGCGTTGGATATGCCTGAAACACAAGAACGGGTTCAACGTGCAGTTGCTCATTTGAAAAAGCAATTAATGAAAACTACTAATGGTGACAAGGAAACATTTAGTATGGCGAAGCTGTATAGATGGGCTCAGAAAGAAGGGGTAGAATCAACACTCATTTGGGTGATGGATAAAATAAAGACAGCATCTAACCATATTCCAGAAGGTATGGATAGAGAACAAGCTCAACGGAAGTTAATTAAGCTTATAGGTGGAGTTGTTATGCATGTGGTGGAGGAGATGGATGAGGATATACCTCCTTATGAAAGAACATCAAAGCTTGAGGAAGCGATTAAGCTAGGGTATTCCTATGGGCTGACCTATCCTTTCATTGATGACCTTCTAGATTCCGAAGTGTTATCAGAAAAAGAGAAAAAAAAGTACTCTGACTTAATTCGTAGGACGCTCCTTACAGGATCTGTCCCAGAATTAGGGGAATGGTCTGGAAAAAATGCACGGTTGATGCAATATATTCATTCCGAGCTCCGAGAGGCGTTTGAGTATATTAAAAATCAGCAACGACCTGAGACAAGCAAACAGTTTTTTGAGCAATCTTATGTGTTTTTTCAATCTCAAGAAGAAGATCGAGATAAGGATCTAGAGAATGCCCATTACACGAATGAAGAAATATATATTCCAGTCATTTTAAAATCGGCTTCCTCACGCTTGATTGTCCGCTCAGTAATCAGTGCAGATGAAGATAAGGGATTTGATAGCCGTACATTTTATTATGGTATATACAATCAGCTAGCGGATGATTTTGCTGATTTGTTTGACGATATGAAAGCTGGTGCAGTTACACCTTATACATATTATATGAAATATCATAATAAGCGTAGTGATTTAATCAATCCTTATGAATTATACTGGACGGTCATTAGCTATTTGATTCATGACGTGTATCGCTCTGATGCAAAGGTTCGAAAGGTGATTTTAGCCCGTGCTATTAATGGCCTGAAACGATACAAAGAACGACTTGGAAATGAAAAATATAAAGAAATTATGGATGTTTTAGCCTCAAGTACCCCTGCATTTCATTCTGTCATTCAAGATTTAGTAAAGAAAGCAGATGATGTAGATTTCTTTGATAAATTACTTCGTGATCATATGCTTACAACTCTTAGAGAGGAACGGAAGGAACAAGATAAATTTTTAGATACACTAAAAAACGTTAGGAATGAGATAAACAATAATCTTCCTATTACTCAAAATAAGCAAGATACTTTTATGAAACAGTCTATCATTGAAGCTGCTAACTATAGTTTGGAAGGTGACGGTAAGCGTTTAAGACCTATCATGACATGGGTTATGGGGATTAATGGATATAGATTAGATCAGTCGGCGATTATACCACTTTTGAAATCGTTAGAATATATGCATACTGCCTCGCTTATTTTTGATGATTTACCGTCACAAGATAATGCTTCTACTCGTAGAGGACGTGCAACGCTACATCAAGTTTATAATACGGCGATTGCAGAAATAACAGGTCTGTTTCTGACGCAGAAAGCGATTGAAGAGCAAACAGCTCTTAAACAGTTTGATTCAGAGTCTGTACTTCGTTTAATTCGTTATTCAGCTCAACGAACAATGGATATGTGTAAAGGACAGGCAATGGATTTAGAAACGAAAGGACAGTCATTAACAATAGAACAGTTGAAGTGCATGTGCTTTTTTAAAACAGGAATTGCATTTGAGGCTTCTCTCATCATGCCAGCTATTCTTGCACAAGCTAAAGAGCCAGAAATAGCAGCGTTGAAAAAATACGCTCGTCACGCTGGTATTGCTTTTCAAATTAAAGATGATTTACTTGATGTCGAAGGTACGCAAAATGTCCTTGGAAAGCCAATTGGTCAAGATATAGAGAATAATAACTCAACGTTCGTGACTATTCTAGGACAAGAGGCTGCTCGCAAAGAAATGTGGAATCAATATTGTTTGGCGATGGAAGCCTTGCAGCAGGTGCCTCGAAACACCGTTTTTCTGAAGCATTTATTGAACTATATTGTGCATCGAGATCATTAAGATGAAATGTATTTTTTAGTTGAAATAGACATTAACATAAAGCAGCTGTCCCTTCAGTCGAAAGGCAGCTGCTTTTAACAAAATGAGTTTTATTTTTTTTCTAGCTCAACGATATGATAATACAAATTATAGCTTCTATTTTCATAAGTGTTTTCAATAAAGTGTGTCATAGAAAGAATATGCTCCATGTTGTAACGATGATGATCTTGGATGAACATTTGATTTATGGAGGTATAGCGTAAAAGAAAATCATTTAAAGAATCTATGAATTCGCCAGATTGATTATCCAATTGTTTCTTTGCAGAAAGTAATCTTTCATCTGATTCTATGCTAGTTTCTACAATGTTTTTTAAATGATATTTCATTTCTTCAATAAGATAATCTTCCGTAAAAGTAAAATCATATTTACCTGTCTTAACACCTGAGGACATATTACACCCCCGCCTTATTGATGATAGCTGCTAATTCTTCATCTTTCTCAAATATCTTTTCTCCTAGAGATAACACTTTCTCAATGAACTCTTTTAGATGCTTTCGTTGATTTAGTAGCATGCTTTTTAATTCATCAAGAGATGAGTTAACACTATTTGAAAAGCCCCTTATATCTTTATCAAATACTAAACCATCTACTACCACTCTACTATCGGAAACCCATGAAAAGAATCCTAAACCGCCAACCTCTGAAAAAAATGCATCTGGATTAGCTTCTTTTTCGTTCATTTTAGCTAGTAATTTATTGACGCTATCTTGATAGAGCCGTTGAGTAGTGTTTTCGATATAATCATCTAATTTAGCTATAGCTAGTTCCTTGTTTTCTAATGATTCAAAGCAGCCTATGAGAAATTGTTTCATAGCGCTTTTTTCCATTATGATAGGTTTTCCTGAAGTGGGGTCTGTGAAGTTATAGAAGCTTTGTCTATGGGTAGGATCTTGATTTTTATACATATTGATGAGTACTTCAATTCCATGATTTCCAACAAGATCAAAATGATTATAGATTTGTCTACCTTGATAAAAAAGAGCAAGTGGAGAATTTAGTATATTTAATATTCCTGAGTTAACATCATTCGATGTATTCAATGTTGAAGTAATAGCTTTAAAGTACTCTGATTGATTATAACTAGTTTTAATATCATTGATTAAGGCTTCTGTTCCAGATAACCCTAAATTTTCATCGATATTTCTAATACCGCTTAATATTTGACTTGTTCCAGAATTGTATCTTAGTTTTTCTAGATAAAATACGGGGAAATACTTACTTAACTTTTCAAAAGGATAGGAACCTATATCAGGGAAGTTATTCGTGTTTTGATCGCCTAAAACGATTATGCTTTTTCCTATGTACATTTTCCCTTTAAATGATTGACTATAAAGTGGTTCACCTTTAACACGTACATGAGTAATTTTATCACTTTGATTTTGATAGAAAGTGTTAGCATACTTTAGTAATTGTTTTTCGGGGATCTTGTTTATTTTTTTATAGTTTGTGAGTCTATTAATATAATCATTAAAGACAGGGTCATATCTATACAATTGATACACGTTTACAGGAGCATCATTTAACCCACGAACAGAATTAAATGTACCAGTTTTTAGTGATAAGCTAGTAATTATGTTGCCACCAAGTGAATGTCCATCACCATGTAATGTTAATTCTGGAAAATTTGTTTTACTTTTACTTTGTTGTTTCAGAATATTTGTGGTTACTTCTTTATACATTTTTTCGGCAGCTTTTAATTGTTCAGTATTACTACCAGCCGCTATTCCTGCTGCATCTGCATATAAGTCTTCGAAACTTGTAGATTCTGTTCCTCTAGCTACAAAGTACACTTCATTTAATTTCTTATGAGTATCAGCGAAATGTATAGCTATTCCTTCAAAACCTGATGGATCTTGTTTTGATGGATAAATTTTGAAATTAGGAATATCTTTGACTCCTAATTCTTCAATTATTATCTGATTAATATCATCTTTAGAGATATCATCTTCATAAATTAAACCGGCTAAACGATTTCGAGAGTTATCATTCAAAAAAGGAGTTTTTTCCATAAAATCACATCCTTATCGAAAATCGATGCTTTCATAAATCGTCTTAAAAAGAGCTTCTTCATTTTTACTATTTATAGAACAACTATTATCATCTTGAACACAGCGAACAGAATATACAATTTCAACAATTTGTCCGGTCTTTTTATCTTCAACTAACGCAAAAAAGCTATTTGCACCATTTTTTGTAGGATCTTCTTTTTTTATATCAGTACCATTAATTGAAACATAAGTTTTACCTACGTATGCAATACAATCATTTAAATCTATTTTTTTATGTTCATTGTTATAGGCATAGTCACTTAGAAAAGTTCTTAAGGAGTTCTCTGTTTCACGAGCCGTATTTTCTGAATACGTCACAACAAAATTGCGAGCAATCTCTTTTTTTACTTCATCTTCTGCGCTCAACCTCATAAAGTATTCATCTTTAGCAAGCACATATTCAAAGCGATCGTCATTTTTTTCATATAGACTTTTGTCTATCAAATATCCTTTTGGAAATTTCATATTATATTTATTAGTTTTAGAGCTGAAGTGAAGAAAGTCTGTATCCCCTTTTATTTGAGATAATAATTCATTAGTAAACTTCTCATCCTCTTTATTTAGTATTTCGTTCTCAGTTGGTTTCATTAATAAATATCCTCCTATAGCTAGCAGAATAAGAACAATTAAGGCCAATAATACCCATTTTTTTTTCATAGCTCCTCCTCTGTAAGTATAAATATATATACAATTTTAACATCTATAGACTAAGGATAAATCCTTATTTTTCCTTATTTTCGCATTATGAGTGAGATTGGTTTAATATCTGAAGGTGAATAGAAACCCTTATTGAAAAGTGACACTTTCGTAAATCGTCTTAAAAAGAGCTTCTTCATTTTTACTATTTATAGAACAACTATTATCATCTTGAACACAGCGAACAGAATATACAATCTCAACAATTTGTCCGGTCTTTTTATCTTCAACTAACGCAAAAAAGCTATTTGCACCATTTTTTGTAGGATCTTCTTTTTTTATATCAGTACCATTAATTGAAACATATGTTTTACCTACATATGCAATACAATCAGTTAAATCTATTTTTTATGTTCATTGTTATAGGCATAGTCACTTAGGAAAGTTCTTAAGGAGTTCTCTGTTTCACGAGCCTTATTTTCTGAATACGTCACAACAAAATCGCGAGCAATCTCTTTTTTTACTTCATCTTCTGCACTCAACCTCATAAAGTATTCATCTTTAGCAAGCATATATTCAAAGCGATCGTCATTTTTTTCATATAGACTTTTATCTATCAAATATCCTTTTGGAAATTTCATATTATATTTTTTAGTTTTAGAGCTGAAGTGAAGAAAGTCTGTATCCCCTTTTATTTGAGATAATAATTCATTAGTAAACTTCTCATCCACTTTATTAAGTATTTCGTTTTCAGTTGGTTTCATTAATAAATATCCTCCGATGGCTAGCAGAATAAGAACAGTTAAGGCCAATAATCCCCATTTCTTTTTCATAGCTCCTCCTCTGTAAGTATGAGTATATATACAATTTTAACAGCAATAGACTAAGGTTGAATCCTTATTTTTCCTTATTTGGTATCTTGATGAATGGATAGATTTGAACAATTTTCAAAGTAGATGTGAATTCATAGCTTAGATGGTTTACCTATAAAAGGAAATAGTTGCCGTAGTAATAGCCATTAACTGGAGATAAAATGGAAAATGTCATTTTTAGTAAATGCTATTTTTATCATAAATAAAGGAGTTATAGTAGTTGAAAAATAAATTATTTTTATCATCTGCGGCTGCAGTAGTAGCTGTATCTTCTTTTGGAACATCCGTTTTTGCTCATAGTTTCATAGACGTGCCTAGCAAATATATGAAAGCAGTAGATTTTGTAGTATCTAAAGGTGTGTCTGGCTTTAATAAAAAGGAATTTGGCACTTATAGAGCGATTAAACGAGTTGATGCCGCTGTTATGCTAGCGAAAGTACTAGATTTAGATGGTGATAAGGCACCAGCATCAGGATTTAAAGATGTACCTTCACGTGCTGTAAAATATGTGAATGCATTAAAAGCAGCTGGAATTACAGTTGGAAAGACAGATACTTTATTTGGTAGTGATGATTATGTAACTCGTGGTGAAATTGCGATGTGGATTCAAAAAGGTTTTAATTTAAAAGGTTCCGCAGAGATTTCATTTACAGATGTGGCTCCTCAATATCAAGAAGCTGTATCTGCATTAGTTAAACATAAAATTACAGTAGGGAAGAATCAAGCAGAATTCGGAACATATGAGGACACGATTCGTGGAGATTATGCTATTTTCTTATATCGTGCAGCTCAAATTATTGGAAGTGCTGGGGATGGTAGTAATCCAGAGGAACCACCTGTTGTTGAGCCAAATCCACCGGAGGTAAATCCAGATCTAGAACCGCCTGTAGAAGATGATTCAGATGTTGATCCAGATTTCGGTGTTACACCTGAATTGATCAAGCCAACTTTAAATATTGAAAGTGATAAACATACTCCACCAGCTATTTCGACACATGGTAATAGAGTTGAAGTTTTGAGTTATTATAATAATGTAACAGTTGGAGTGGCATTTAATACAGATGTAGAGCTAGAGAAAGTATCTGCTGAAAATCCACATAATTATAAAGTTGCTGGAAAATCAGTTCGTACGGCAAAGCTTCTTGATAACAACTTGGTATTTTTAACAATGGATTATGAAACTGTTGAAGAAAATAGCACGTTAGATATTGAGATTAGTGGTGTTCAAAGTATAGAAGGCGCTGTAATGGATACGGTTTCTACTAATGATTACTTTGTTGAAAATGTTCGGCCATATGTAGAAAAAGTAGAAGTAGTTAAAAGAGACCAACTAAAGATTACATTCAGTGAACCTATTAATAGATTATGGATATCACCTGCGGATTTAAATCTGTATGTTGGTGATTATCAAGTGGATGAGGCAAATTGGAAAATCACAGCAATCGCTGATAATCAGGGCTCCTATCAGAATGAATACATGATCAAACTAAATGAGAACTTAACTGATGAAGATTTCAAACATACTCTTACTTTAGAGACCGTGTTGAATTCATCTGGCCCAGGAATTTTGGATGGAAAAGGCAATCCAGTTGTGGATGAGAAAATTCCATTTTTAAATCATAAAAATAATAGTTTAAGTAAGAGACCCTTTAGGAGTCTCTTTTTTAATGTTGTTTTACATAAATAAAAAAATCTCATTTTACAATATTTTTATAAGTACTAATAGTACAGAGTTATTTTCGAATAAATAAAAGGCTTTCTGTATAAAGAAGATGGGAAATAATATGAAAAAGATATTTATAAAAACTTTTTTAAGGGAGCCTCGTCTAATTTAATAGGAAGGAGAGAAAGTAGTGGAGGAACTAACAGTTGAAATAATTAAAACGGAAAATACGGAAGTAGTCATCAGTGAGATTATGAATAGATATGGTCAAGATTTATTACAGCTAGTATATTCCTATGTGAATAATAAAGCGATAGCAGAAGATTTAACGCAAGATATTTTCATAAAATGCTATAAATCTCTTTCTACTTATAACGGAAAATCTACATTTAAAACTTGGCTTTGGAGAATTGCCATTAATCATTGTAAGGACTTTTTAAAAAGCTGGTATAACAAAAATGTCATGGTTGCTGAAGAAGAATCAAATAAAGGAAGCTCTCAAAAGGAAATGGTCGAGCAAACTGTTATTCAAAAAGATGAGGATGTTCGATTAGTTTTAGCAGTTATGAGCTTACCGATCAAATATCGAGAGGTGATTCACTTTTTTTACTTTGAGGAATTGCCCATTAAACAAATATCGTTGGTATTAGAAGTGAATGAAAATACGATTAAAACAAGGCTTAAAAAAGCAAAAGAACTATTAAAGGAAAGATTGGAGGAGTAGAGCAATGGAAGAACGGCTAAAAGGGCTGCGACAATCGATGAAAAAAACGATTTATCAAGATTTACACTTTACTAATCAGCTTCAAAATCGAGTTTTGGAAAAAATCCATAAGCAAAAAGAAACAGATGAAGAGATTATATTAGCCATTATGCAGTTACTTATCTCTGAAAAAAATGGTTATGAGCTATCCAAGCTTTTAAGAGGAAGAGGAATAAAGAGATTTGAGGACAATGAAGGATTTTTATATACGATTATTCATCGGTTAGAGCAACAACAATATATTTGTTCAAGATGGGATGAAGATTCAGGGAAATTATATCTGTTGAATGATAAAGGAAGAAAAGTCATGCAGAAAGCAGAAAAACAACAACAAAGAAAGCAAATAACCTTTCGTGAGTTGTTAGAAGGGTGAAAAGAATGCAGAATAAAAGCGAATCTTATCTAAATGAAGTGATGAATCAAATTCGATCGAAGGAAGCAAAAAAATATGTATCTGAAGAATTGGATTTCCATATAAAGGGAGTTAAGAAACATTTAATAAAGAACGGATTAACAGGTGGAGAAGCGGAAGCAAAGGCGATAGAACAGATGGGAAGTCCAATCCAACTGGGGATGGAGCTAAATAAAATTCATCGTCCAAGAGTTGATTGGCTTATGATTATTCTATTAGTTCTGACAATGAGTTTAGGATTTTTACCTTTATTAAGTGTTGGAAATATGGATGTAGCAACTATCATAAATAAAGGGATTATTACAATATTAGGAGTAGGGATAGCCTTTGGACTAATGTTTTATGATTACCGAAAGCTGATTCAATATAAATGGTTATTTTTAGGAGTAGGTTTGGGTATTTTAATCATACTTCAGATTCTCCCTAATACTTATGTGAAGGGTAATCCATATTTTATAGCTGGACCTCTTTCTATTAGTAGTTCGACAGCTTTACCATTCTTTTTCCTTTTTTGGGCAACTTTCTTTAATCATAAAAAAATGACTCTTTGGCAAGCAGGAGGCATTTTCTTCATCACCTTGTTTATGTTTCTTTCTGTAGGGGGAATATCAATATCTTTTATATATAGTTTGATGTTTTTTGTGATGATTTGGTATAGTCATTTAAGTTTTAAAAAGATAATTGGTTTTACATTATCTGTTCTTGGGACTGCAGTAATAAGCACATTTATCATGTGGCCGTATGTAAAAAATAGATTAATAGGCTTTCTAGATCCCGAAAAATATAGTGATAGTGGTGGTTATTTATATTTATATATGAAAGAGCTGTTGCTAGATGCCGGTTGGTTCGGCAACGCAAATACCAATGTACAAATTCCGGAATCACTAACAGACTTTGTTTTGGTTAGCTTTACGTATCATTACGGCTGGCTTTTAGCGATTATCTTAATAATAGTGTTGACATTATTCATGATACGAATGATTTTTGTTGTAAGGAATATAAATGACTTCTTTGGAAAAATGCTTATAGTTGGAGGGGTTACTCTCTTTTCTGTTCAATTTATTTATCATTTTTTTATGACAATCGGTTTGTTACCGATTATTTCAATGTCCTTACCCTTTATTAGTTATGGCATAATGCCAACATTACTTTATGCCATCATCGTAGGAATTTTTCTAAGTGTATATCGAAGAAAAAATTTCATTACATCTTACTAATAAGCACACATGACTAATTATGTTTTACATTAAAAAGCCCTTTGCTAGGGCTTTTTTTGTGGCGCCCTTTTAGTCTGTTTTAATTACTAGATTTTGAGGTATAAAGAAGTAAATGAACAGCATGCGAGATTTGTAAGTTAGGAATTTTAAGAAAGAAGTGAATAGAGACCTATTGCATATCCTAAACAAAATCTTTATAATTTTATTTTTGAATGGACTGTTTTTGGTGAAAATGTTATTTTTGGAAAAAATTCACTCAAACGAATTTATGAAGGTAATGTTAATTGGCAGCCTATTTAAATAAGATGAATGAATCTTAAAAAAAGTGATAATTATAAAATATGGGAGGTGGATTTGATGAAAGCACGTCAGCATAAAGAAACGGCCAAAAAGGCTTTAAAAGGTAAATGGGGAATTGCAATAGGAGTTTATTTCATCTATGCAATAATCAGTAATATCATAGGGGCGATACCAGAAGAGTATTCTTGGTTACTTATCATTTTGTTAATTGTAGTTAGTGCTCCTCTATCCGTTGGCTATAGCTGGTTTTATTTAGATGTTAAAAGGCTACCAAATCCGAAAATCGAGACACTATTCGCAGGGTTTAAAGGTAACTATATTAGGAATCTTTTAGCTTCTGTATTAGTAACAGTTTTTACGTTATTATGGACTCTTCTATTAATTATTCCTGGAATTATAAAAGGGTTTGCCTATTCTATGACCCTATTTATTTTGCGTGATCATCAAGAAATGAGTTCACTACAAGCGATTACAGAGAGTCGCAGATTAATGAATGGAAAGAAAAAGAATTTATTCTTCTTAATGCTATCGTTTATTTGGTGGTATATTATTCCGATTATTATAGCCATTGTAGGATTTATTTGTTTCATGATAGGCATAACATCTTATAGTAATGACGCGGTTGCTTTAGCGTTGCTAGGTACAGTTTTACTAATAGTTGGACTCGTTTTATTCCTAGGAATTGGGATTTACGTCATGCCATATTACATGACATCTCTTGCAGCCTTTTATGATGATTTTGTTAAACCGAAATCTAATGATTTAGATGAAGTTAACGAAGATCAACATTCACTTGAATAACCTATATGCATAAAAAGAAGTCTTCATAATGAAGGCTTCTTTTTTGTTGAAATAGTATTTTATCCTAAAAATAAATCAGAAAAGTATGAAAAGTGTGTTGAGCGTATATAATTTTATTTACGCTTTTGTTATCGCCATTTTTGTAGCGCATAAGCTTGTACTCGGCCAAAGAGAGGTGATGGGATATTGGAAATATCGTTTATTAATAATAAGAAAAAAGAGTAGGATATAGTATAAGTATCATTTAGTAGGAGTATAGTTTGTAAGCTGAATGATCGTTGAACTTGCATTTGGGGTGGAAAGATGAAAAATCAATATTTAAGAGCAGCAACGGGATTATACGTTAATTATTTTTTACTTGGCATGGTAAATATTATCCTATCGTCAAATATGTCACATTTAACTGTACAATGGGATACTGATAAAACAGGAATTAGTTATATTATTGCAGCGATTGGCTTTGGAAAATTACTTACATATAGTAGCTTGGGTGTTTTATCAGATAAAATTGGTAGAAAACCACTAATCCTATTTTCGAGTATAGCTATGGGGATTTTTCTTTTTTGCATACCGTTATTACCAAACTATAAATTAGCATTACTTTTTGCGTTAGTAGCAGGTGTAGCTAATGCTGCGATGGATGCTGGCTCGTATCCAGCTTTAGTTGAAATTTTCACTAAATCAGCAGGTTCTGCGAATGTTTTAGTGAAGGCATTCATGTCATTAGGGGCTACATTGCTCCCATTTCTTATCTTATTTCTATCTAATCAAGGTCAATTTTATGGCTTCGCCTTTTTTATTCCTGCGTTCATATATGGATTAAATATTTTTATTTTGCTTAAAGCGTCCTTTCCGAAAAGTTTTATTGAAAAGAAGGGTAGCGAGCGTGATGCTGTGAGAATATTCTCTTCTCAGCCAAAGCTATTGAAAGAAGGAATAGCTCTTATTATTATCGGCTTTACTTCTACAGCTTTATTTACTGTAGCACAAATATGGTTACCTAGTTATGGACAAGAAGTATTAAATATGTCTGTAAATGAATCTGTAAAATTACTTAGTTACTATAGTATTGGCGCGCTCTCCTCTGTACTCTTATTAGCATTTGTATTAAATAAAATTGTGAAGCCAGTTACTGTCCTTGTTCTATATCCAATTATTTCAGTCATTACAGTGAGTATTATTTTAACCATCCATTCATCTACCGTACTAACGATAACAGCATTTGTGTTAGGGTTTTCTACAGCTGGAGTACTGCAACTGGCCATTACTATTATGACAGAACTTTTTTGGCAAAGAAAAGGAGCTGTAACAGGTTTAGTGGCAACGGCGTCAAGTATAGCGTCAGTTTTACTTCCTCTTATTACTGGAATGATTGCTAAAAAGGGTGCTATTTCACATATATTTATTTTTGATGGAATTTTAGCACTCTTAGGGATCATGGCTGCAATTTATGTAAATTACCGATACGCACAACTTTTGAAGAAATAAGAATGTAATCTATATATATTGAAATAATTTATTTTTATCTATAGATAAACACCTGTTTCTTTAGTATTCATAGCAAGAATTGTGAACTAAGCAAGTAATTAATATATTGATAGAAAAATGCATAATTTGTCGGAATGTGCGAAATATTCTATTTATTTATTGACGAGTATGGTGTGTTGTTATACACTAAATGATATAAATTTTATAATAGAATAAGAAATTATACACTTGTTAATAACATGAGTAGAAATCAGGTGAGCGCATGCTGACCTTACAGCTGCCATGCTTACAAATAAGCCAATCACTTTGTAGTGCACGTCTTATTTCTGAGGCATGGCTCCTTTTAGGTTTAGATGTTTTACATAAAGGTTGATAGACTTTTGGCCTAAAGACTTAATGTATGGCATATACATCTAGAAAAGGATTGTATTGATTTTTCTTAAATTTCCGAAAAAAGATGAAGGGTTACTATTTTATCTTTGCTAGTTTGTTTATTGTTAATGAGAGGTTAAATATGTTGGAAAAGGGCGAAGGAGAGAAATTTATTATGAGAAAGAAAATATCTTTATTATTAGCAATGGCATTATCGATGCTTGTTTTTTTAACGGCATGTGGATCAGATGATAGCTCGAAGACAAGCTCTAATGGAGACGAAAAGAAAGAAACATTTAAAGTAGGTTTAGAAGCTGGTTACGCTCCATTTAACTGGACTCAGAATGATGATTCAAATGGTGGTGTAAAAATTTCTGGTAACGCAGAATATGCCGGCGGTTATGATGTAGAGATTGCAAAGAAAATTGCTGAAGGTTTAGGAAAAGACTTAGAAATCGTTAAAATTGAATGGGATGGATTAGTACCAGCTTTAACTTCAGGCAAAATTGACGCCATTATTGCAGGTATGTCTCCGACAGAAGAACGTAAAAAGACAATTGATTTCTCTGATAACTACTATAAGTCAGATTTAGTTATGGTTGTAAAAAATGGTGGGAAATATGTAGATGCTACTTCAATTCAAGATTTTAAAGGGGCAAAAGTAACTGCTCAATTAAATACATTCCACTATTCAGTAATCAAACAAATTAAAGGCGTAGGCCAAAAGCCAGCAATGGATAATTTTCCAGCTATGAGGGTTGCGCTTGAATCTGGCATGATTGATGGATACGTTTCAGAGCGCCCTGAGGGAGTAAGTGCTCAATCAGCAAATAAAAATTTCAAAATGGTAGAGTTTACAGATAAATTTGTGACAAGTGATGATGATACAGCGATTGCTGTAGGTGTTAAGAAAAATAGTGAATTAACTAAGAAAATCAATGAAATTTTAGCAGGCATTTCAGAGGAAGATCGCATGAGTATTATGGATACTGCCATTAAGAATCAACCAGCAGCGAAGTAATATATGTTTAAAACCGAGTGTATGTAATGCATTCGGTTTTATTGTACTTTTTGAGGAGGATCAAAATGAGTTTAGAGTGGATAATCAAGATAGTATCTGAAAATGGTCCAATGTTTCTTCGTGGAGCTGGAGTTACACTTTTAGTATCTATGTTGGGGACGATATTAGGAACCGTTATCGGTTTAATAGTTGGAGTTATACGCACTATTCCAATGCCCGATCGAGGTGCTAAGCGAGTAATTTTAAAAATAGTAAATGGTATTCTTGCCTTTTATATTGCTTTTTTCCGAGGCACACCAATGATCGTGCAAGCTATGGTTATCTATTATGGATCAGCCTTAGCCTTTGATATTCAAATGAATCTTATGGTTGCAGCTGTATTCGTTGTAACGATTAATACAGGAGCGTACATGTCGGAGATTGTTCGTGGTGGTATTATTTCCATTGATAAAGGACAATTCGAGGCAGCTCATGCTATAGGAATGAATCATGTCCAAACGATGTGGAATATTGTTCTTCCACAGGTTTTCCGAAATATTTTACCGGCACTTGGAAATGAATTTGTTATCAATATTAAAGATACTTCTGTATTAAATGTTATTTCTGTAACCGAATTATTCTTCGTTACAAAATCAATTGCGGGAAATAACTTTAGATATTTTGAGTCATTCTTTGTCGCATGTTTAATTTATTTTGTCATGACATTCACGGTAACAACTATTTTACGATATATCGAAAAGAAATTAGATGGTCCCGAGAATTATAATATCAATGGTAATCAAATGCAGGTGTAAATTATAAAATCACAAGCTATTAGATAGGTATCGGATGGTGAGGAAGTATGGAAAAAGTAATTGATATTCAACACTTAAGCAAGCACTTCGGTACACATGAAGTATTGAAAGATATCAATTTTTCAGTGGAAAAAGGAGAAGTAGTCTGTATCATTGGCTCGTCCGGATCAGGAAAATCGACTCTTTTGCGTTGTGTCAATCTATTAGAAAAACCAACTGGTGGACAAATTATATATAATAACGAAAATATTTTAGATGATAAGCATGATATTTATGAATATCGTACAAAATTAGGTATGGTTTTCCAACAATTCAACCTATTCAACAACCATGATGTGTTAAGTAATTGTGTTGTTGGACAAAAGAAAGTATTAAAACGTTCTAAAGAAGAAGCGGAGAAAGTTGCATTGAAATATTTACAAGTTGTTGGAATGGATAAATATATTCATGCTAAACCAAAACAATTATCAGGTGGACAAAAACAACGTGTGGCGATTGCTAGAGCATTATCTATGGAGCCAGATGTTATGCTCTTTGATGAACCGACATCCGCGCTTGACCCAGAAATGGTTGGCGAAGTTCTAAAGGTTATGAAAGAGCTAGCTAAAACAGGTTTAACGATGTTAATTGTTACTCATGAAATGGATTTTGCGAAGGAAGTATCTGATCGTGTCGTTTTCATGGACAAAGGCGTTATTGCTGAAGAAGGAACACCTGAACAAATTTTTAATAATCCTAGACAAGAACGTACAAAAGCATTTTTAAAACGTACATTGAAATAATCGTAGTAGTATAAAAAACGAAAGCTATTTCATACGATAAATACTTTATATGTATATGTCGTATGAAATGGCTTTTAAGTATAAAAATTTATAAAGTTTTTTGGGATTGGTTATTTTCCCTTTTTATCTCAGTCTAAAAGCTCCAGTCTATACGTCTCTAATCCGGCGCTTGTATTTTGCTTACATTTCATCAGAAAGACCAAGTAATGCTATACCGATAACAACAAAAAGAATGATGATATATTGTTTTCTATTTAATTTTTTTTTAGGTAAGATTCGAGATAATATGATTGAGAAAATGCTATAAGATGCAACCAATGGTGCAGCTATGATTGCATTAGCTGACATTGCATAAACGTAAAAAAATTGACCAATTGTTTCAAGGATAGCTGCTGTTCCTTTGTCTCTTTCTTTAAAGATAGAAAAACGTTCTTTCTTAACACATGTAAGAAAAATAAAAGAAAAGAAAGCGCAAATCAAAAAGGTATATTCATAAGCAATTAAAGCAGCATCTTCACTAATAAGTTTTAATTCATCTAAATATACCCCATCGGCAAAGGTTCCAAGACCATCAATTAAACAGTATAATATCGGGAATAAAATGGCTAAAAAGCCTATTTGATATTTTGGGTTGATTGGTTTGGAATGGCCTTTCAGCGTGACCTCTTCTTTTTTTTCTAAAATAGCAATGCTAATAATACCTAAAGTAATCACTATAATTGCGAGTATTTGTATGATGCTTAATTTGTGAGTGAAAAAAATAAAAAGCAAGATGGTTGTAACTGCACCTGAAGAATTTTGAATAGGCGATGCAATAGATAATTCTATATATCGTAATCCAATATAACCAATTGTCATGGATAATATGTAGAGTGCAGAAACAGGCAAGTATGTTACTAAATCAATAGGATCAAAAGCTATTCCTTTGAAAAATATATAGGCTGTAGCGTGAATCCCCATTACTACTCCAACCATAATTACGATTTTGATATGACTAGTTTTATCGTTACTGTCTGACCCTTTCTTATAAAATAAATCAGCACCACCCCAAGCGAATGCTGTTAAGAGTGAAAAAATAAACCACATTATGCTAGCTCCTTGTTGTAAGTTTCCTTTTTATAGAGACAATCTTTCATGTATAATAGTTGTAAAAAACAGTCGATAAATTATTTTCAAAACATTACAATTATACATATTTAAGATTCGTCGTTGTCAGTAAACAAAGAGTTGGAAATATTTTAAAGTAGGATTGTAAATAGAGGAAATGGAGTCATGCGGTAAGGGGAAATGTTAATCCAGCTGTAGCACCTTAGCTTCTAGAGGAAATAAGAAGAGAAAGTCTATCTTTGGCTTGAAGGATGGTGCTTGCTTATTATCATTCTTACAAAAGTGTAAGGCATTGTAAGGAAAAAGAATTTAAGAAAATGTTATTTATCTATATAATATGTATTAATTGAGAAAGTATATGTATACTTTAAGGAAGACAGACGTAATGGTAGATAAAATCCTAAAGCGCAAGAAAAGGGAGGACTTTATTGATTAAAAGGAATTACCTATGGATTCCTTAGAAAGAATACATATTATAACCAATATGATTATTCGACTATGTATAGAAATATATTCGATAGTATGAACCGAAGAATGAAGCAATTATAACGGATAAAAACAATCATAAAGAAAGAAGAAATATATGAAAAGGCATATACCTAATTTATTTACTTTTGGAAATTTATTTTGCGGATTTTTATCTCTACATTTTTCAATGAATGGAGATATTAGCAATGCGGCAATATTAATTTTTATTGCTATTATGTTAGATGCAGTTGATGGAAGAGTAGCTCGTATTTTGGGAGTATCAAACGATTTAGGAAAACAATTGGATTCTTTAGCTGATATTGTTTCCTTCGGTGTGGCACCCGCATATTTAGTGGTTCATAGCTATTTTACTGATATGGTGATAGTAGGGGTTATTATGACTTCGTTATTTCCACTATTTGGCGCATATCGCTTAGCTAGATTTAATCTAACAAAAACAGAAGAATCTATGGAATACTTCACAGGAATCCCCATTACAATGGCAGGTGGACTCGTAACATTTTTTGTTTTATTTAGCCATCATATAAATATCATTATTTTTATGATTATGTTTTATGTATTAGGCTTATTAATGGTAAGTAAGGTTAAAATACCAAGCTTAAAAGATGTTAAGCTTCCAAAAAACGGGATACTAACAAGTATTTTTATGGTTTACATGTTCTTGTTATTATGGAAAACTGGATTTAAACAAGTACCGCTTCTTTTTTACGTGTCCTTAGTGATCTATTTAGCATTTATTATTGTTCGTTTTATTAAAGAAAAAGAAACAATACCTAGAAAACGAAAAAAGAAAAAACGAAAGCAAGCGATGAAGAAAAAGTAAGAAAGAATAACATGTAAGGCATTTATTATATCGATAAAGGTGTAAACATTAAGCAAGGATTTATTTCATTTATAAATTCTTGCTTCTTTTATTGGCTTTGTTTTCTAAAATAGAATCTTTAAAGACCCTTTTTTCTTGATGCATAAGACACTTTCGTATCTCTTACAAAAGTGTAAGGTTATGTAAGGGAAAGACATATCACATTTTTTCGCTCTCCCTTATACTAAATGTAGATTCAAGATTGCCTTGTAGGAATGAAAAATATGGATAAGGAAGGGGAACTACCATGATCTATGAAATTCAACAAATTTTTACGTTAGATAGCTTAAGCACGTTAATAGATTCTTATGGGAGATTAGGTCCTCTTTCAGGTGCTTTTCTCCCGTTTATTGAAGCCTTTTTACCTTTTTTACCTTTAACCGCATTTATGATGGCTAATGCAGCTTCATTTGGGTTATTTACAGGATTTATACTATCTTATGTAGGTTGTCTGGCTGGAGCCTGGAGCCTGGAGCTTATATTGGATGTTTAGATATTTTGGTGAACGTCCATTTTAAAAAAAATATCGTGAAAAAGACAGTGTTAAGAAATATTCTGCTTGGATGGATCAAAAATGTATCCTAATAGTAGCAATGCTTTGTTTGCTTCCTGTATTTCCAATTGCATCAGCCATTGGAATTTTTGGTATGACTTTCGTATTTAGTGTACTAGGTAATGATTTGTTTCAGATTATAGTAAATCCATTAAAAATAATTGTGATTGCAGTTGTAATGATTAGTATAAGCATACTTGGAAAGTTTGTTGAACAAAGATTTGCTTTAAACAATTAAAATAGATTTAAAGAATACTTGGTTATTATCAATAGCGAATATCCTTTTTTAGAAATAAATGGACAGAAATTTGTAAATGTCTTGCATTAACATCCTAAAAAACAGTCTCTTAGAGAATAGTAAAGGTGGAAAATGTTCAAGATAGATAACAAGTATGATGAAATTAAAAAAAGTAATTAAAATGGTTTGACTTTCTTTTTTATTTCGGTTATTATTATCTCGAAATCGAAATAAATTTACTCGAGATAATAGTGTAAAGGAAGTGCTAAAATGGAAAACAACTTATCCTTAAAAGCATTAGTTATTCTTTTACGTGCGTCACAGTCCGTTCAAGATAAAGTAAAGCAAGATATGGGAAAGTATGGCGTAAACCCAACTGAATTTGCTGTACTTGAACTTCTATATCATAAAGGTGATCAACCTATTCAGCATATTGGTAAGAAAATATTATTAGCTAGCAGTAGTATTACGTATGTAGTTGATAAATTAGAGGATAAAGGATTTGTTGCACGACGTGCTTGTCCAAAAGATCGCCGCGTAACTTATGCTTCTATTACAGAAGAAGGAAAGGCATTTATCGAAGAAGCTTTTCCAAAGCATAAAAAGACGATTGAAACAATTTTTGAGAATTTATCACAAGAAGAGTTAGAAACAACTATTGATTTATTAAAAAAAATTGGTCTTCGTAACAGTTAATGTCATTACAAATGAAATGAATCTGTTTTTCAATCAAAAAGGACACAAAAAAACCGGCAACGGTTTTTCATTTAAAATAATATCTCGAAATAGAGATATATGAATTAGTGGTTTTGTGGTGGTAGGAAAAGGCAATGTGATGTTAATAAGAGACGTCATTTGTGTATTCGAACAAAAACGGAGGAGAAAAGAACATGAGCAAAAAAACAATGGGTATACATCATATTACAGCAATTGTTGGTCATCCGCAGGAAAACGTTGATTTTTATTCAGGTGTACTAGGCTTGCGTTTAGTAAAAAAGACAGTAAATTTCGATGATCCGGGTACTTATCATTTATATTTTGGAAATGAAGGAGGAACTCCAGGGACAATCATAACTTTTTTTCCATGGGCAGGTGCGCATAAAGGGAAAATTGGTGCAGGCCAAGTAGGTGTTACATCTTATGTGGTACCAATTGGAGCTATGTCCTTTTGGGAAAAAAGACTAGCAAAATTTAATATTAAGTTTTCAAAAACAGAAAGATTTGGTGAACAGTATCTTTCATTTGAAGATCCACATGGACTTTTATTAGAGATAGTAGAAAGAGCGGAAGGACAACAAAATTCATGGAGTTTTGGTGAGGTCACTTCTGATGTAGCGATAAAAGGTTTTGGTGGAGCGACCTTATATTCCAAGAGACCTGAGCATACAGCTCAATTATTGGAGCAAGTGATGGGGCTTGAACGCATTGGTCAAGAAGAAGATATTATTCGTTTTCAATCAATTGGAGATATTGGAAATGTAATTGATGTTAAAATTTCATCGCTACCAAATGGTGAAATGGGAGTAGGTACTGTTCATCACATTGCTTGGCGAGCAAAAGATGATGAGGACCAATTAGATTGGAAGCGATATGTGAGTGAGCATGGTTACGGTGTAACACCTGTTCGAGATCGGAATTATTTTAATGCGATTTATTTTAGAGAGCATGGTGAAATATTGTTTGAAATTGCAACGGATCCTCCGGGATTTGCTCATGATGAATCACAAGAAACAATGGGCGGAAATTTAATGCTTCCATCTCAGTACGAAATACATCGAGAAAAATTAGAAGAAATATTGATTCCTGTTCATGTACGGAGCTTAGATTAAGTAGATAAGAGGTGTTAAATATGGTGTCAATTGATCCTACATCTTTAAGTGAAAGAGATAACTATAAATTTTTAATAGGTAGCATTATTCCTAGGCCGATTGCATTTGTTACTTCCACTTCAGAAGATGGCACCTTGAACGCAGCACCATTTAGTTTTTTTAATATTGTTTCTTCTAATCCTCCACTTATTTCGATATCTATTCAAAGAAGAAATGGTGTTGAGCGTAAGGATACAGCTAGAAATATTGCTTTTTCAAAGGAATTTGTAGTTCATATAGTCGATGAAAATATAGTTGAGCAAGTTAATCAAACAGCGGCAAATCTGTTACCTCATGAAAGTGAAATAGAAAAAACGGAACTTACCATCTGTTCGAGCAAAAAGATTTCTACGCCCGGAGTTAAAGAAGCGAAGATCAGAATGGAGTGCGTACTTGAGAGAATAGTTGAACTTGGGGGAGATGAGAACAACGGATGTGATTTTGTGATAGGGAAAATTGTTCAATATCATATTGAAGATAGTCTTTATGACAAGGGACGAATTAATGCTAAAGAATTAAATGCTGTGAGTCGTTTAGCGGGAAGTAATTATGCCACATTAGGTAAAGTCTTTTCAATAGAGAGACCAGAATAAGAATAGGGGGTATTATTTTGAAACATCTTTTTATACCTGGAAAAAGTAAAACAAGTCGGACATTGCTGTTACTTCATGGAACGGGTGGAAATGAACATGATTTATTACCATTAGCGGATATTATTGATCAAGAGGCAGCTGTATTAAGTGTTCGTGGAGAAATTCTAGAGAATGGCATGCCAAGATTTTTTCGTCGTTTAGCTGAAGGGATCTTTGACGAAGAAGATTTAATTTTTCGTACAAAGCAGCTACATGAATTTATCGATGAATCTGCAGAAAAATATGATTTTGATCGATCAAATGTTGTAGCTATTGGCTATTCGAATGGAGCTAATATTGCAGCAAGTTTGTTATTTCATTATAGCCATTCCTTAAAAGGAGCCATTCTGCATCATCCAATGGTACCAAGAAGAGGAATTGATTTACCAGATTTAACAGGTACTTTTACATTTATTGCAGCAGGTAAGAATGATCCTATTTGTCCAGCGCAAGAATCAGAAGAATTATTGAGAACACTAAATCAAGCGGGTTCTGATGTATCCATATATTGGGAGAATTTTGGTCATTCGTTAACTCGCACTGAGGTTGAAGAAGCAGCGAAGTGGTATAAAAGCATTTTTAGTAATTAGATTGGTTGATATTAGGAATCCTTTTGGGAGGTGATTCCTAGAAATATACGAGAAGGGTGAATACAACATGGGGTTTTTAAATAGATTATTTACTAAAAAAACTAATGGTGAGGAGAATGTGAAAATGGAAAATGTTAAACTAGCAGTTATTTATTATAGTTCAGGTGGTACAAATTACAAAATGGCTAAAATGGCAGAAGAGGGTGCTAAAGCTGCTGGAGCAGAAGTCAAAGTATTGAAAGTAGCTGAAACAGCACCCCAAGCTGCAATTGAGTCGAATCCTGCATGGAAAGCTCATCTGGAAGCAACGAAAGATGTTCCAGAGGTTACTCTAGCGGATTTAGAATGGGCAGATGCCATTATCTTCTCTGTTCCAACTCGCTTCGGTAACATGCCTGGTCAAATGAAGAATTTCTTGGATACAACAGGTGGTTTATGGTTCAACGGAAAATTAGTCAATAAAGTAGTTAGTGCAATGAGCTCGGCCCAAAATGCACATGGTGGTCAGGAAGCAACTATTTTATCTCTTTATACAACTATGTATCATTGGGGTGCAATCGTTGCAGCTCCTGGTTATACTGATCCTGTAACATTTGCAGCAGGAGGAAATCCATACGGAACTAGTGTAACTGTTAATCAACAAGGTGAAATGGTTGAAGACGTTGAAGAGGCAATTAAGCATCAAGCGAAACGTACAGTCACTATCGCTGAAGCGATAAAAAAAGCAAATCAATAAGTATTTTTAATAAAGGAGCCTCGTTGATGAGACTCCTTTATCTTTTGAGGGTGGGTATGAAGTAAAATAATCTTTCATTGACCTCAATGTGTACGAAAGTCTATTTGTAAGAGAAATGTAAGTAGTAATCTGTAAAATCTTATTTAAGGTGAAAATAAGATATGGATTACAAAAGAGATCTTCCAATCATAGTTTAACTTAGACATATACTGATTGCCTGATTAAACGTTTTTGGCTATCTAGAGGATTCTTGTATACATCAATCTATAGTGTCATATATGGAAGTATGTATTATTGAGCAACTTACTATAATATGCATCTATTGCCATGTTATGATAGAAGATAAGTGAATAAACCTTGCAGAGAAAAAAGACTATTAGATTAGTTAAAAGGGAATTCGGTGTAAGTCCGAAGCTGTTTCCGCAACTGTAAGTGCTGATGAAATAAGAAAATACCACTGTTTTAAGCATTTGTGTTTGAAATGGGAAGGTTCTTAAAGTAAGATGACGCACAAGCCAGGATACCTACTTTTTTTTCATCGTATTTTACTCTTCGGAAGTTAAGAGGATTGTATGGCAAATTTTCATCTTATTTAATTATAAAATAATGGATGACGAATGCCGGCCAATAATCTTGGGTGGCTTTTTTTATGAGAAAAGAAGATGTTTCTATATGACAATAGGAATTCTATCAAATAGTAGAAAGTGGTCATATAAGAGGAATATTGGCTTAATCTTGTAATTTATGACACTACAAGAAATACGAGAGGTCCATCGCTAATATATAAGGAGGTTCATATGTATATGGTAAAGAAAGACTTACGCTTTTTATGCTATCCGTATATGAGAGAATCGGCATCAACTGTTGACTTTGAGATTAGAACGGACTCTTTAGCAACACGGATTGGGCTAGCTGCCTCATTAACGAAAGACATTTCCATTGTTCATAAGGATTTAATGTACTTAATTGAAATGGCTTATCACCTTAATGGTTCTGCTCGTGGTAAAGTGGCGATAACTGAGGAAGATCTCGACCGTCTTAGCTCCATGTACGACTTCTATGTTTCTGAAGTTAAAGAAAGGATAGAAACATTTGTGCTTCCGCAAGGATCTACTGCCGCTTGTGTATTGCATACTTGTAGAAGTGAAGCGAAGAAATCTGTCCGAGCTCTACACAAAGTGAGCTTAGAAATGGATGTTGAGAAAATTCTATTTGATTATGCGCATTTGTTAGCAAACGTTCTATTTGTAATGGCTGTATATGTGAATAAGCAAAAGGAATTAACTGAAGTTGAATTTATAAGTAAATCCTATGATACGAGAAAAAAGAAAAAGTCGGGGGAATAACGAATGAAGAAGATGAAATTATTTAGCTTGATTTCCGCTCTATTATTAGCCTTGTTTTTAACTGCGTGTGGCAGTGATAATCAAACAAAAAAGCAAAATGAATCAAAAGATGCAAAAACCGAAGTGCAAGCATATAAAGTCAAAGATGATACAGGAGCAGAAATTACTTTTGACAAAGTTCCAGAAACAGTTGTTTCCCTACAACCAAGTAACACAGAGATTTTGTTTGAATTAGGTGTGGGAGATAAGCTTGTTGGTGTTACAGATTATGATAACTATCCTGAAAAAGCGAAAGAAATCAAACGAGTTTCGGACTCAGTTAACGTAAATACAGAAGAAGTAATAGCTTTGAAGCCTGATGTTGTAATTGCCTATACAATCGGTGATGAAAAAGTCCTTCAACCAATAAAAGATGCAGGAATTCCTATTTTCGTTATTCAATCAGCAGCAACTATTGATGACGTATATGGAGACATTGAACAATTAGCGGCAGTAATGGGAGTAGAAAAAAAGGGGAAAGAAATTATTTCTCATATTAAAGAACAATTTACTTCTGTTCAAGAAAAAGTAGCTAGTATAGATACAAAAGCGAAAGTTTACTATGAAATTAGTCCTTCTCCAGATATTTATACAACAGGTGCAAAAACATTCCAGCAAGAAATCTTAGACAGTGCTGGAGTGGAGAATATTTTTGCGGATAAAGAAGGTTGGATGAAGCCTACTGAGGAAGAAATTATTAAGCGTAACCCACAAGTGATATTAACAACAGTAAATTATATTGATAATCCGGTAGATGAAATTAAAAATCGGAAAAGCTGGAATAACCTTGATGCAGTGAAGAATAATCAAGTTATCCAATTAGATGCTGATATTATGTCTCGTCCAGGACCGCGTATTGGGGAAGCTGTAGAGCTTGTAGCTAAAGCTGTATATCCTGATTTATTTAAATAATAGTTTTGTTAAGTCATAATGTTGTGATTTTGATACTGTACATGTAAATAAACTAATGAAATAACCGTTAAAAAAACCGCGAATGTATCATCCGCGGTTTTTTGGGGGCTATTCTTCAATATGAAAATCTGTCGTTTGTGTGCTAGTGTGTTTCCATTTTAGAGCATAAAATACATAACAAAGTATAAAGAAACCTACACCGATTAGTAGTCCAGTTAGTTGAGTGGAATCAAATGCTAGAAAAATTAATATAGTTATGCAAAAAAGGATACAAACAATGGGAACGATCGGATAAAAAGGTACTTTATATTTTAAATCATTCAGTTTACCTCCTGCTTTCAAATACTTTCGTCGAAACATAAATTGTGAGAAAGCTATACCAATCCAAGAAATTGTGACTGAAATACCTGCGATAGACATAAGTAATACAAATACAGTATCAGCAGCTATAAAGCTTGTTAACAGAGATAATAGTGAGAATATAATGGTAAATACGAGTGCAATGAATGGCACCTTTCGCTTTGTAAGTTTGCCGAATGCTTTTGGAGCCATTCCTTCATGAGCCATGGACCAAAGCAGACGAGTTGAAGCATATAAGCAGGAATTTCCTACAGATAAAATGGCAGTCAAAATAACAAAGTTCATGATGTCGGGTGCAAATGGAATTCCAGCAAGGTCCATTAAAGTTACGAACGGACTTTCTAATAAACCTAGCTCAGTAGAAGGAAATACTGCTGATAATACAAGAATAGAAGAGATATAGAATATAATAATTCTTAATAATACATTTCTGATTGCGCGAGGTATATTCTTTTGAGGATTTTCACTTTCGCCAGCAGCGATACCGATTAATTCAGATCCTTGATAGGAAAAAATAACATTCATCATCGTCACAAATATGATTCCGATTCCTTGCGGAAAAAGATGATTCCAGCCTAGATTACTGAAATGTGGAGCTGGACGATCTGATAAATCTAATACTCCAAATATTGCACCAAATCCGACGACAATAAAAAATAGTACAGCTACAACTTTTATACCGGATAGCCAATATTCAGCTTCTGCAAAGCCTTTTGTTGTTAATGCATTAATGCCGAATAATAACACAATAAAAATGAAACACCAAATCCAAGTTGGTATATCTGGAAACCAACGGTGCATTAATATTCCAGCAGCAGTAAACTCTACTCCGGCTGTTGTAGCAGAGCCAATAAAATACATCCATCCTAATGAAAAGCCAGCTGCGGGACTAATAAACTTTGTTGCGTAAGTTTGAAAAGAACCGGTAACTGGCATATATACAGCAAGCTCTCCTAAACAAACCATTACTAAATATAAGATGATGCCGCCAATTAAATACCCTATTAAAGCACCACCTGCTCCAGCTTGATTGATTGTAAAGCCGGCATTCAAAAATAAGCCCGTTCCAATAACGCCACCAAGAGATAGCATAAATAGATGCCTATTTTTCATTGATCGATTCAATTGGTTATGTCGTATATCGTTATTTTTCAATAGCTACACATCCTTCAAAATCTATTGTGGTATAGATACATAACTAGTAGATTATGGCTTACTTCCTTACTACAGGACAGGTTAAGCAGGTTGGTCCACCAGTTCCCAGATAGGAAATTTCACGCCCTTTATATTCAAAAACTGTCGCTCCGACGTTTAATAATTGTTGTTTTGTACTTGGATTTCCCTCAATCATGACACAAACTCTGGGTGCTAGTGCAAGGACATTGCATCCTAAATTATGGTATTCTTTTTCGGGTACTTCAACGAGTTCAAATCCGCGTTTAATTAAAAGTTGACGTAAAAAAACGGGCATTAATCTGGAATGAATAACAGCCAAATTAGAATCAACGATGGATATAAAGGACATTAAATGAAGGCACTCCTCTTCGCCTTGATCGTGAGGAAGTTGAACGACTATCACTTCAGCGACTACTTCTTTTGTCATTTCTTTAATTTGGTGAATGGCTTCATCATTTGTTCGATAGCCTCTTCCAATAAGTAGTGTTCGATCATTTAGCCAGACGAGATCTCCTGCATCTGCAACGGCTTCTCCATATAATTCACCAAGAATAGGGATTGATTTTTCTTTTAAAAATTGCTTGAATACCTCAGCTTCTGGTTGTCGTACTTTTTTTCCAGATTTAAGTATAATAGCTCCTTTACTTGTAAACTTAACAGGATCATGAGCATAAATAGAATCCAGACCTACATTCTCTGAAAAAGGAAGAAACTCTATTTTTTCAATATGTCTGTTAAGAATGGAAAGAAAATGTTCATACTCTTTTTGTGCTAACTCAAAATTCGGTTCCTCGATATAATTGAATTTTTTCCATTCCTTACTTAAATGTTCTTGGCTAATAAAAGCGTCATTTGGATGTTTAATAATAACGGTATTTAGCTTTTTGTACATAGATTGACAATAACTCATTTTCATCACCTTCCGCATTGTGGAATATCTTTCCTTAATATGAAAAAATATAATTTGATAGTATAGTAGATAAAAATAATTGTCAATTTATTTTGAATAATTAAAATAAAGGAGGTGCAGAAGAAATTAAAGAAACATATTATGGAGACGCAAATGACTAAGAGGATGATAAACTTCTTATGAAAACTCGCCAGCTTACTAAATTTAACGAAGCAGAAAGCCACCCGTTTTTAAAGTGGATGGCTTTTGAATGAAAAGCTATAGGTCAAGATAGTTCTGTCTTGTCGAACAAAAACTTATTTGTTCTCGTTTAGGAAATAATCAAATTTTGACTTGTAGAACGTTTGGTTTGAAAATGTTGAATTCTTGCTTCAGCGTCCAGCACTCGAGGTCATAAGTCAATCTGTTCAGAAGGTTAAAGAGCAACCTTCTAGTCTGTTTGGCTTATGCTGGTCGAGGCTGATTAGGGCGCTTTTGTTCTTGTTTAATCATTTTGATGAACAAGTCCATAAAGCGTTGATCTTTTGTTAACTCTGGATGAAAGGATGTAACAAGAATATTGTTCTGTTTAGCAGCAACAATATTCCCTTCATATGTTGCTAGTATTTCAACTTCACTGCTAACTTTTTCGATAAATGGAGCCCGTATAAAGACAGCAGGATATAATTCTGACATACCATTTATTTGTAAATGAGCTTCGAAGCTATCTACTTGACGACCAAAGGCATTTCTTTTCACAGTAATGTCGATAAGTTGAAGATGGGCTTCTTCTTCACCTGTTAATTCATTTGCTAAAAGAACCATTCCGGCACAAGTACCGAATATTGGTTTAGTTTGACCGAATTGTTTAAGTGGCTGAAGAAAATCATATAAATCAATAAAATGTCTCATCGTTGTGCTTTCACCACCTGGAAGAATAAGACCATCAATCTCTATAAGCTGCTCAGGATGCTTGATAATCATCGCACGTTGTCCTGCTGCTTCAATCTGATTGACATGCTCTTGAACCGCACCTTGTAATCCAAGTACACCGATTGTTTTCATCTTACCAACCACGCTCCTGCATTCTTTCAGAAGGATGTAATGTTGAAATATCAATTCCCTTCATGGCAGTACCAAGCTCTTTAGATAATTGTCCAATTAACTCATAGTCAGTATAGTAAGTAGTTGCTTGCACGATTGCAGCAGCAAATTTCTCTGGGTTTTCAGATTTGAAGATACCTGATCCAACGAAAACACCGTCTGCACCAAGTTCCATCATTAGAGCCGCATCCGCAGGAGTAGCGATACCGCCAGCAGCAAAGTTTACTACAGGTAAGCGACCTTCTGATTTAATTTGTTTTAGAATCTCATAAGAAGCACCTAATAGTTTAGATTCTGTCATTAATTCATCATCATTCATGTTTACCACTTTACGAACTTGAGCGTTTACTTTTCGCATGTGACGAACAGCTTCTACAATGTTTCCTGTTCCAGGTTCACCTTTTGTACGAAGCATAGAAGCACCTTCACCAATTCTGCGAGCGGCTTCACCTAAATCGCGACACCCACAAACGAAAGGCACTTTGTATGCGCTTTTTAATAAGTGAAATTCTTCATCTGCAGGTGTTAATACTTCACTTTCATCAATATAATCTACACCCATAGCTTCTAGAACACGAGCTTCAACAATATGTCCAATACGAGCTTTTGCCATTACTGGAATAGATACAGCATTCATTACTTCTTCTACAATACGTGGATCAGCCATACGAGCTACTCCACCAGCTGCGCGAATATCTGAAGGTACTCTTTCTAATGCCATAACTGCGACTGCTCCAGCTGCTTCAGCGATTTTTGCTTGCTCAGCGTTAACAACGTCCATGATTACGCCGCCTTTTTGCATTTGTGCCATACCACGTTTAACTACTTCACTTGCTTGTGTATTTGTCATATCATTCAAACCTTTCTGATTTTTATTTTTTTTCTAACCCTACACCTGACATGCCTACCGCGTGACTCCTTTTTGATTAGGAGTAATTGATCGTAAACTCATACGTTAAGGTAATACAATTTCTTAAAGATAACTATTTAACCAAAAAGGAACGGTGACGGTTTATCTTGTTTTTTAGTATAAAAAGAGTCAGACTGTATTAAAAGGGTCAGTTTTTGATAAAATGATGGGGTCAGAAAGTGGGGGATTAGAAAAATGGAGATGTTATCCTGTAATTTAAATCGATCAAGTGAAGTACCATTATATGAACAATTATATGAATATATTAAAAATGAAGTTATGAACGGTAGATTACCATATCAAACTAAATTGCCATCTAAGCGTAAACTCGCCGAATTTCTTCAAATTAGTGAAAATACTGTAGATACAGCCTATAACCAATTAACGGCAGAAGGATATTTAGAAGTTATTCCTCGAAAAGGGTATTTTGTTATGGCTTATGACGATTTAGAATTTATACCGAAAGTGCAAATGCCAAATCAAAAAAAAGAAAATAAAGTACAGCTTCGTTATCATTTTCATCCGAGTCAAATCGATACAAGTAATTTTCCTTTTGAAGTATGGCGCAAGCTTTCTAGAAAGTTTATTTCGATTGAGCAGCAGGAAATTCTGTTATTAGGCGATTCTAAGGGGGAGTATGCATTACGAAAAGAAATTGCGAATTATTTGTATCATGCTCGTGGTGTTATTTGTTCAGCTGAGCAAATTATTATCGGTGCAGGGATTGAAATATTATTACAGCAATTACTTGTTTTATTAGAGGACGATACAATCTATGGCGTGGAAGATCCGGGTTATCACCTAATACATCGCATCTTAAAAACATATCCTAAAGAAGTATATCCTTTAGCTGTTGATGAAGATGGACTAATTATAGAAGGGTTAGAACAGTCCGACATTGATGTAGCTTATGTAACACCTTCGCATCATTTCCCTTATGGAAACATTCTCCCGGTGAATAGAAGAGTGAAACTATTAAATTGGGCTGCTGCTTCAGATAAAAGATATATTATTGAAGATGATTATGATAGTGAATTTCGCTATAGTGGGAAGTCGATTCCTTCCCTTCAAAGTATGGATCAGAGCGATAAAGTTATATATTTGGGTTCTTTTTCTAAATCACTCATGCCATCTATACGAATAAGTTATATGGTTTTACCAAAACATTTACTACATCGTTATGAAACTGAGTTATCCTTCTATCATTCAACGGTTTCGCGAATTGACCAGCTTATTCTAGCAGAATTTATTAAACAAGGAATGTTTGAAAAACATTTGAATCGAATGAGAAAGGTATATCGTCATAAGTTAGATTTAGTAGGAAACATTTTAAAGGTCTATAATAATCAAATATCTATCATAGGTGGTCATTCCGGACTACACGTCGTTCTAGTTGTTAACAATGGAATGACGGAAAAAGAATTAGTAGAAAGAGCGGCAGCGGCTAAACTTAAAGTATATCCATTATCATCTTATATGCTGGTAAAGAATGAAGACATGCTACCTACTATTGTCATGGGCTTTGCAGGAATTCCTGAGGAAGAAATAGAAAAAGCCATTCATCTATTATTAGCAAGCTGGAATATTATTGAAAAGAAAAAATGACTACTATGTGATTAGATTTTTAGAAGGGAAAAAACAGAGTCCTACATCTTGGAGGACTCTGCCTTTAGGAATAAATAATTGAGAACTTGAAATGAAGTATTCTAAAGAACAATGTAGTAATATTTTTTCTAAAAAATATTTTTGCTTTTTTAGTCAGTTTGGCGATCTTTTAAGAAGAAGGCTAAGATGAAACATAGGGTTGCTAGAACAATAGTAAAAACAAAAGATGCATTTAGACCATCTACAGCCGCATTAGCCATTTGTTTCATGTAAGTTAATTTATCTGTTTCCATTAGGGCTGCACTAGGAGAATGCAATTTAGTAACATAATCATAATAATAATTAATATAGCAGTACCAATTGATCCAGCGACTGTTCTTAATGTATTATTAACGGCTGTATCATGACTTATCATGTGGTTAGGCCGCAGTAGTAAGTGGCATCATAATCATTGAAATACCTAAGAAACGTGCTGCATAGATGAATGAAATCCAAACCATGCTAGTTTCTAAACCTAAATTCATAAATGGGATGGTAGAGAGAACTAAGATAAATAAACCAATAATGGAAAGCCAACGATCCCCATATTTATCATATATACGACCTGTGATAGGTCCCATAATCCCCATTAAAATGGCACCAGGTAATATATTAATCCAGAGAATAAAGAACTTTTTCTATGAATATTTTGAATGTAAATAGGTAAAACAATACTTGCACCAATCATTTTCCTTCATTGGTAGTGAATATGGGCAAAGTCGTTCAAGTGACAATCAGGGTGAACGTATGAGAGTGTGAAAGCTTAAAGTTTAGATACAGAAAAAGAGAATTAATTTCAGAAACAGAGCCTAAAAAAAGAACTTATGATAGAGTTTACATGTTACGCTATCTAATACCTTTTTTTAGGAATGCTAAAAAACATCCTTGCAGAGCAGACAATCTGTATGTGAAAAAAGTAATTGAAACATATTTGGTATAGTAGGATAGTAGTGAATATATTTTTAAGCAAAATAAATTACAGTATTATAAAAATTTTATATAATGTGTTTTTAAAGGTTTTGCCAATTATTCCAAAGAATTCATAATATTATTAATGGGAAAGTGGAGTTTATATGGAAAAACAAAAAATATATTTTACTTTTTTTTCATCAGTTCAATGGTTTTTCTTTATTTTTGCCAATACCATTGTTGTTCCCATTTCAATAGCAGGCGTTTTTCAATTAGATGCTAGTTCCTTAGAAAATATGATTCGAGTGTCATTGATTTTGACAGGAATTGCAAGCGTTTTTCAGGGATGGATAGGGCATAGGCTTCCATTAATGGAAGGGCATTCAGGTTTGTTATGGGGGGTTATTCTAAATTTAGGAATTTCCGCATCAACAATGGGGCTTAGTTTAACGTCAATCGGTGGTGGAATTGTTACAGGAACCCTTTTAGCTTGTGCAGTAACTTTATTATTTGCCGCCTGTAATTGGATACATATTTTGCAAACTATTTTTAAACCAATGGTCATGACGGTATATTTGTTCTTATTATCTTTTCAACTTATTTTGATTTTTTTTAAAGGCATGCTCAAAATGGATGAAACAGGTGCTCTTGATCTTCCGATTAGCCTATATTCGATTGGCATTGTTCTTCTCGTTAGCTTGTTAAAAATTAAAGGGAATCGATTGCTAAGCAATTTTTCAATCTTACTCGGGTTGGTAGTCGGATGGATTGGCTTTGCATTGCTTTTTCCGAATGACTTAAAGGATATCGCTCATTCAGGTGGATTTTCCTTATCCTTATTTCCATTAGGTCAGCCAAATTTAGAATGGGGTATTGTCATTGTAGCTTTTATTGCTGTAATGATGAATCTTACTAACACAATGGCTTCAATTAAGTCTGGTTCAGAGCTTCTTGATGAAAAAAGAACCACTAAAGATTATCGATGCTCTATTGCTATAACGGCTATTTTTACTATGTTTGGTACAGGATTTGGATTAGTACCATATACTCCTTTTACTTCATCAATTGGTTTTTTACAGAGTACAAGAATCTTTGATAGAAAACCGTTTATCCTAGGCGGAGTCATTTTAACTGTGATTGGATTAGTTCCAATCATCGGATCATTGCTAGCAACAATGCCAATTACTGTTGGTAATGCTGTATTATTTGTAGCTTATTTACAGTTGTTTGGAACGGCATATAGTAGTTTAAATGGTGTTGTTTTTAATTCAAATACAATATTTAGAATTGCTGTACCACTTCTTGTAGGAATTTCTATTATGAATGTTTCACCTCAAATTTTTAATAGTCTTCCTGCGATATTAAGACCGTTTTTATCAAATGGTTTAATAATGGGAGTAATCATATCGATAGTACTTGAAAAAATGGTTAATTGGTCAAAATATGAAACAATAGAAAACAATATATCTGCAAATCAATGATAATATATAACGTAAATGATTTATCCTTTGGTGATGAATCATTTACGTTTTTTATTTTTTGTGTAAAAAATAGGAACGCTTAGAAAACAGAAGTATCGCTCAGAAAAAGAATATATCACGAGAGTTCACTCAAAAATGGGGGATATCATTCAAAAATATCTCATCACAAGAAACAAATGGTGGTGGCAAATCTGCACACCACCATTTATGAATGTCTGATTAATTAATCATGGATTGCAACGGAGCTGGTATACGTCCGCCTCGACGAATCATTTTTTCTGAATGGAATGGATTCACACCCATAACTGGAGCACGTCCTAATAACCCACCAAATTCCACCATATCCCCTTCTTTCATTCCTGGAACAGGTATGATGCGAACTGCTGTTGTTTTCTTATTTATCATACCAATTGCTGCTTCATCTGCGATGATTGCTGATAGAGTAGCAGCCGTTGCATCTCCAGTAACAGCAATCATATCTAGACCAACTGAGCATACACATGTCATTGCTTCAAGCTTTGGTAAAGTAAGAGAGTTATCAAGAATTCCACGAATCATTCCGTTGTCTTCACTAACAGGAATGAATGCTCCGCTTAAGCCACCGACATAAGAACTTGCCATGGCTCCTCCTTTTTTCACGGCATCATTCATTAGTGCTAATGCAGCGATTGTACCATGTGTACCGACGCTTTCTAGGCCGATTTCTTCTAGAATTTCTGCAACACTATCGTTTTGTGCATTCGTTGGAGCCAGTGATAAATCCATTATTCCGAATGGTACTCCAAGTCGATTTGCTACTACACGTCCTATTAATTCACCAGCACGAGTGATTTTGAATGCTGTTTTTTTAATAACATCTGCGACTTCACCAAGATCAGCGTCAGGGTGACGTTTGAGGGCGCTTAATACAACACCAGGTCCGCTAACACCGACATTTATAACAACTTCGCCTTCACCAGCACCATGGAAAGCGCCTGCCATAAATGGATTATCTTCTACAGGATTACAGAATACAACAAGCTTAGCACAGCCTAATCCATTACGATCACTTGTTAGTTCAGCGGCTTTTTTCATTACTTCACCCATGGTACGAACAGCATCCATATTGATTCCTGCTCGTGTGCTACCAATGGAGACTGAAGAACATACTCGTTCTGTTACACTTAATGCTTCAGGGATAGCATCTAATAAAGTTTGGTCACTTTTCGAAATACCTTTGTGAACAAGAGCTGAATAGCCACCGATAAAATCTACGCCAAGTTGCACAGCAGCTTTGTCAAGTGTTTGGGCAAGCTCTACAGCTTGATCTTTTGTTGCAGTTCCTAAAATTTCAGCAATTGGAGTAATAGAAATACGCTTATTAATAATGGGAATTCCCATTTCTTTTTCAACTGCTTCAGCCACTGCTTTTAAATCTTTAGCATATGTCGTAATCTTTTCAAATACCCTTTTGTTCATTTTTTCGAAATCAGAATCCGCACAATCCTTTAGATTGATACCCATTGTGACTGTACGAATATCTAGGTTTTCAAGTTGAACCATACGAATAGTTTCCATCATTTCATTTAATGCAATATTCATGTTCGTCATTCCTTTCCTTACACACGATGCATAGCTTTAAAAATTTCAGCAAGCTGTAGATTTATGGTTAATCCTAGTGATTCCCCTAAAGATGATAGGTCATGTTGAAGTTCATCTAGATTTTCAAAGTCTGTTACGTCTACTAACATCATCATTGTGAAAAAGTCATTCAAAATCGTTTGATTAATATCTAAAATATTCACATTTTTTTCAGCAAGTATATTTGTTACCTTTGCAATAATTCCTACTTGATCATGTCCAATTACACTAACAATTGCTTTTCTTTGACTCATTTGTATCACCCCATAATGTAGTTAGAAGGCTATGAGAAATCTCATAAGCCAATAAAAAAAGATTGGAATTTCTCCAATCTCATCAGGCTTCAGAATAACAAAATGATACTCGTTACTCTTCTGTCCTTTTGCCTGAGATTGTGAATCCTTCGGCGTTGCATATTTGCAATCTCTCCAGAAGCTGCTCCTGCTATAGTGTGATCCATAGCATTCATCGCTTACTATTGTTTTGTTAATGTTTACTAAAAGTTGCCATCTATAATCTGATTGGAATATCCAATCAAATTATTTTTGTGAAATAATTTAAAATTCTATCACTGATTTTTAATAAGGTCAATTAATAAAATGTGGCAGTTTAAAGGATGTGACACTCTTATAGATACCTTTGTCATTTCAAATAAAAGTATGTTTTGTGAAAAAATACTAATTTTTTAAACTTTTCACTTTTATTATCTTTTTAACTGATATACTTATATGGTGATTGAAGGGAGTTGTGTTATGGAAAGGCGAAGAAACAGACGAACTAAAAAATCGAAATGGAGTCTTGTAATTATAGGGTTGATTCTTATTGCTACAGCCATCATTTTGTATAACTTTTTTCTGAAGAACGATTCTATGAAAACAGAAGGCTCAATAAAACAAGAAACAGAGAATAAGTCGGAGAACGTTAAGACAAATAAACCTGATTCAAAACCTATAGAACCAGAGCCCGAGGTTGAAAAGACACTTACCATTAGTGCCGCTGGAGATTTTACTCTAGGGAGAGATGAAACATTTTCTTATTCAGGCTCGTTTGATGATGAAGCCCAAAAGAATGGATTACCTTATTTTGTGGCAGAGCTTGATAATGTCTTTAAAGAAGATGATTTTACCACTGTTAATTTAGAAACAACTTTAACGAATGCGACACAAAAAGCGCAAAAGAAATTTCGTTTTAAAGGAGATCCATCATACGCACAAATACTACATTTAGGTGGTATAGAAGCAGTGAATATTGCTAATAACCATATTTTTGACTATTTAGAGAAAGGTTATCAGGATACGAAAGCTACACTGGAAAGTCAAAATATTCCTTACTTTGGATATGATGATTCTATGGTTCAAGAGGTCAAAGGGCTTAAAATCGGTGCGGTCGGATATGAAGGATGGGAAGACAATCCTGAAACAAGAGAGATAGTAAAAGCGGGTATAAACGGGCTGAGAGAAAAAGGCGCAGATATTGTACTTGTTCATTTTCATTGGGGAATCGAACGTGAATACGTACCGATGCAATCTCAGAGAACATTAGCTCAGTTTGCCATTGATAGCGGCGCTGATTTAATTCTCGGACACCATCCCCATGTTATTCAAGGGATAGAAGAGTATAAAGGAAAGTTTATTGTCTATAGCTTAGGGAACTTTATGTTTGGTGGAAATCGAAATCCAAGCGATAAGGATACATATGTTTTCCAGCAAACGTTTCATTTTAAAGGCAAACAGCTGATGGATGTTAAAGAAATTAAGGTCATTCCATTTTCTATTTCTTCCGTAAAGAATCGTAATAATTATCAACCGTTGAGATTGACTGGTGATGAAGCGCAAAGAGTAAAACAGAAAGTGATTGATTCTTCAAATCAAATTAATGGATCAGATTGGCTACAATATGAAAAACAATAGAAATAGTACGCGATTTCTTCATTAATGAAGGAGTCGTGTTTTTTTATTCAATGCAATACAAGTACCTAAAATGGCATTGGTATTAGGGGCTGTTTAAATATTGTATAAGCAGGGAAATCAAATTAGTAGAAGATAATTTTTCCTAGGAGAAAAAGAAAATGAATGGGTCAAGGAAATGGTAATGGCTTGTTTGTATATCTTGGATTTACACAATGATTGAATTTGCCGTATCTTTGCACACATTTTATCTGGTTTGTTCGTGAGAAATTTCTATATGTATTGAGTAATCTATCTCTACAAACAAATAAACAATTACAAATCATGAGTTTGTTTGAGTTTTTGACATTGGTTATTATTAATTTTTCGTTTGTTATGCATGATAAATCGGGGATGAGTATTTAATAAGGTTTGCTGAAATAAGTAAAGTCCTTTTTAGAGATGTGGAAGGGACGATGTATCATATTTCTGGTGATGAATTTATTTATATTTGTATCTGTACAAATTATCAAAAATTTAATGAGGAATTAGAAAGCGTATTATCTAAGATGGAGAATATGTTTGATAAGCTAATCGTGATGGCTGATGAAAATATGTAGATAAAAAAAGAAAAAGACATAAAAAGTAATGATATCTATTTTTTATTTAAAGAAAGTATTTAACATCTCCTTGTAAAAAAAGGAGATTTTTTATTCAACAAGTAGATAAAATAAAAATGATCTTAATTTGTTGATTAAGACAGTAATATTATATATAATTTTCGTATAGTCAAGTTTGATTAATTGGATTTAAACTAATATAAGAATTAGTAATTAGAAAATGGGATTTTATATGATAAATTAACCAAGTTGGCGGCTCATTTTGAAAGGAGTAAAAAAAATGAAAACAAAAAAGTTTTACCGGTTTTGTTTTTGGTGATGTTTTTGGTTATGGTTGGATTTGGGATTATCATTCCGGTTCTTCCTTTTGTAGCTGAACAAGTTGGCGGCAGTCCAACAGAGCTAGGACTTTTAATGGCCGTCTATTCTTTAATGCAATTATTCTTTGCACCAATATGGGGACGAATTTCAGATCGTATTGGTAGAAAGCCAGTGATGTTAATTGGTATAGCGGGACTTTCAGCATCCTTTTTCATTATGGCAGTTGCAGATTCTTTATGGCTTTTATTTGTAGCCCGAATTGTCGGTGGTATTTTATCAGCAGCAAACATGCCAACAGCTATGGCTTATGTTGCAGATATTACTACTCCGGAAGATCGTGGTAAAGGAATGGGGATTATTGGTGCAGCAACTGGTCTAGGTTTCGTTTTTGGTCCAGCAATCGGTGGAATATTCTCTAAAACGAATCTATCTTTACCTTTCTATATTGCCGGAATATCTAGTTTAATTACTTTAGTATTAGTGGCTTTGATATTAAAAGAGTCGTTATCTAAAGAAAAAAGAGCTCAGCATATAGAAAAGAACAAAGAATCTATGTGGAAAGCTTTCAATGGTCCACTTTCGATTATGTTTATTTTACAATTGATTATTACACTATCGTTAGCTGGTCTCGAAGCCACTTTTGCTTATTTCGCAGCAAAAAAAGCGGGCATCGATACTGTACATCTAGGCTATATTTTCATGATTATGGGATTAGGTAGTGCAGTTGTTCAAGGTGGTTTAGTTGGTACATTAACGAAGAAATTTGGAGAAGGTGCTGTTATTCGTATTGGAATAATAGTATCAACAATAGGTTTTGTGTTAATTTTATTTGCTACTAATTTCTGGACATCAGCTGTCTTCCTAACCATCTTTGGATTAGGTAATGGTGTAATTCGTCCAGCTATTTCAGCTCTGCTCACAAAAAATTCTACATCTGGTCATGGGAACGTCACGGGCTTATTGTCTTCCTTTGATTCATTTGGTAGAATCATTGGTCCTCCATTAGGTGGCTGGCTGTTCTCTATTTCGATGGGATTGCCATTCATATCAGGAGCAATTTTATCTGTTTTTGCATTAGTGTTATATCAAATTTATCATACTCAAGCTAAAAAAATGAATAAAGTAAATCCACTCGAAGTATAAGAAGTTTTATTATAAAAACGAAGGAACCCATTCATGGTTTCTTCGTTTTTTATGATGTCATAGTTTTTTATAATAGTTGATAACCTAAGTAAATGGCAACTCCCCAAATAATGATGGCAGATACTTTGTTAATTTTATTTAATAAATTGCCGCTTTGATCAATTTCTCCAACTTTCTTTCCTACAATAGCAAGACTAAAAAACCAAAGCCATGAAATAAATATGGTTGCAACCGTAAAGCAAATTTTATCTATCCCGCTATAGTTTAGTGAGCTTGTGCCAATCACTCCAATAGTATCAAGTATGGCATGAGGATTTAAAAGTGAAACAGACATGGCAAAAAGAATTTGTTTTTTTGCTGAAAGAGCAGATGCTTGCTGATTCATGTCTGAAGATTGGCTATTCCAAATGGTCCACCCCATATAGAGTAAAAATAAGATACCGATTATGAAGAATGTAGTTTGAAGGATTGGAATCGTTAATACAATAACAGAAACACCTAAAACGGCTAATAAGATAAGGAGCGTATCACAAAGAGAGGCGGTGAGTATTACGGGTAATACTTTTTTGAAGGAAGGCTGAGTTGCTCCTTGATTAAAAATAAAGATGTTTTGTGCTCCAAGTGGAATAATTAACCCAAATGCTAAAATAATTCCATGAATAATGGCGGTAAACATATATAAATCCTCCTTAAGAAAAACGACGGTCAACTCATTTTATCTTACTATTCAGATAAATTCACGTGCATTATGTCGTTTATCGGAAAAGAAAAAATA
>NZ_CAPG01000073.1:0-1626 GCF_000321185.1 Bacillus sp. AP8 | reverse complement strand
CTAAACCAGCTAATAGTTTGTCAAACATTTCACTTAATCATATAATTTTGAGATGATATACTGAAAATAAGGCATGACAAATAAACTTCCTGTAACGTTATGGAAGTTCCTTGAAGATATGTGAAATTTTATTTTAAGCAACTTCTTGGAATGTTGTTTTGGTTTTCAAAAGAGCGTAAATCCAATGTAAAAGCTTGTTAGCGCAGGCAATAATGGATACTCGATAAGGCTTTCCTTCTTCTCGCTTTTTGTCGTAAAACTCACGTAATCTCTTATTTCTAGGGATGAGTTCCTTTGTTGTTCGCGTTTTACGTGCGTCTCGAATTGCACAACGGACAGCTGTGAATAAGGCGTGTCTAAGCCTGCTGGAACCCCTTTTCGTGATGCGATTTTTGGTACCCTTAAAGGTACCAGACTCAAATACACTAGGATCGATTCCCGCAAAGGCAACCAACTTTTTAGGGTGATTAAACCGATCTATTTCTCCAATTTCAGAAATAATCGTGGCTGCGATTTTTTCTCCGATACCAGGAATGGATTGGATAATCTTATATTCTTCTATATTTTTTGCTAAAGCATCTATCTCCCTCAAGCTTGGATAGATGCTTTTTGTATTCAAGAAGAATGTTGATAAGCATCTCTAAACTAATTAGATGACTATGATATAAGGTCTGTTGAAATGGATTCCGATTAGCTGCTTTCATGAGCTTAACGGCTTGATTACAAGCCCATTTCTGAGATCGGCTCTTACACAGTTCCTTAATCTTCATAGCTAGGGTCTCTTCACCAGCTTCCAAGACCTCCTTAGAAGTTGGGAAGGTCGATAAAATAAGCAAAGAAACATCCGAATATAAGTCTCCAAATACGCCTGCATACTCTGGAAATACTTGATCTAGAACAGATTGAAACTGTAACTTAGATTGTACAAACATCCCCGTTAAATTCTCGTGCTGTCTCGTCAGATTACGCAAGTTTAAGAGTTGAATACCACGCTTTTTATATGGCTCTAAGTCCTCTTTGTAATACAGCTCGCAGAGGTGTTGGGCATCGATTATATCCGTTTTCACTTTACGTAAACTTGAGCTTTTCGCTTTATAGGATATGAGTGGATTCACAATGATTAACAGGTAACCTCTTTTTTCGAAATACTGTACAACAGGCATATGATAATGACCAGTAGACTCTAATACAATCGGTGGTTGTGAGCCTGTTACTTCCTCAACTTCTCTGATAAATGCGTGGAGTTCCTGTAATCCTTCTAGTGTATGTGCTACTTTAAAGCTCTTTTTATATGATTTCTTCTTCTCCAAGAATGCTTGTACCTGACTTTCTCCTTTTGCGACATCCAGACCAATGACTGGATTCATGATGATCTCCTCCTATCAATAAATTAGCCGGTAACCCCTATTGGCTCCTTATAGTGTCATAGCTTCGCTTGTTATACGAGATCTCAGTCCCAACCAGCTCCAATCATGTTTCTATAAGTAGGGGGCGAACGGTTTAGCTGACGGGGTCAAACCCCACGGGCAGGGACGTTCTACCCCAGCTACCTCTAGTATTCTAGACCTCAAATAAAAAGGTCAACCAATAACTTGGTCAACCTTATAATACGACGGAGCAGGTTAG
>NZ_CAPG01000074.1:0-89163 GCF_000321185.1 Bacillus sp. AP8 | reverse complement strand
ATGTAAAAGAAAAATCCGAAGGATTAAACAACAAAAAGGTCAGCCAAATAGTAAACCGACGAAGGAGAAGCAAGAAGGTCGAGGACATGAAGGAGTGACGCCCGGAATGTACAATGTACATGAGGACGGAACGAGTGAAATGGACGAAGAGATTCGTAGCTTATCGTTCGTCGGCATTCGAACACGGAAGTTAAGCTCTAGCGCCGATGGTAGTTGGGGGTCTCCCCCTGTGAGAGTAGGACGTTGCCAGGCAAAGCAAAAGACCAACTAAGATGTTGGTCTTTTTTTGTTTTTGTTTTTCATTTTCATTCAAACATTTCTATGCGTAGGAAGAAGTCATTAATTGGCTCTTTCTATGCATTTTTTTATTGAAGGAAGAAGTGGTGGATCTTTCTTAAAAGGTAGGAATAACTAAATAAACAAAGGATTGAAGTTTTTTCTGTAAAGATGAATGATAATGGACTCTTTATGTAAACAATATGTATAGAATATGTTCTTTTTGATTGTTTATGAATGGTTATGATTGATTTTGAAAGGTATTTGTACTATAATAACAAAAGAATGTGAAGGAATTAACAAGAGGGGGGTTATTATGATAACTGCCGAACGTCATCATATAATTCTTGATCTTTTATCTCGGAATGGTGTAGTGGATTTGCAAAATCTATTACAAAGAACAAAGGCGTCAGAATCTACAATCCGTAGAGACTTGGCACTTTTAGAAGAGCAAGGTCTTTTAAAGAGAATACATGGAGGAGCTACACTTCCTTATTCCAAAATAGATGAGCCAACTATGCAAGATAAATCATCCAAAAACCTTCATGATAAACAAACTATAGCTGAATATGCAGCAAGTTTAGTACGAGATGGGGATTGTATTTATCTTGATGCAGGTACAACTGTTTCTGAAATGATTCCATCTCTAATCAATAAAAAAATTGTAATCGTAACCAATGGTATGATGCATGCAGATGCACTAGCTTCAGCAAAAATTACTACTTATTTAATAGGTGGAAGAATAAAAGAAAATACTAAAGCTATTGTAGGATCAGTTGCTCAAGAAAATTTAAAGCAATATCGATTTGATAAATGCTTTTTAGGGATGAATGGAATAGATGCAAAATTTGGATTTACAACCCCTGATCCAGAAGAGGCTATATTGAAGAAGATAGCGATTGAGTTGGCAGAAGAAGCTTATGTCTTAGCTGATAAAAGTAAATTTACTGAAACATTTTTTGCTAAGGTAGCCAATGTAGAGCAAGCAACAATTATTACCTCGAATGTTGAGCAATCACTTGTTCAGCAATATGTAGAAATAACAAATATGAAGGTTGTGACACCGTGATTTATACAGTAACTCTGAATCCATCAATTGACTATATCGTTGAGGTGGATAATTTTCAACTAGATCATTTAAATCGTATGGATCGTGAAAGTAAATTTCCTGGAGGAAAAGGAATTAACGTATCGCGAGTACTAACAAACGTTGATGTTCCTTCGAAAGCATTAGGTTTTCTTGGAGGTTTTACAGGAAGCTTCATTCAAGATTTCTTGAAAAATGAAGGTGTAACTACCGATTTTGTTCAAGTGAAAGAAGATTCAAGAATTAATATTAAATTGAAGACTGGGAAAGAAACCGAAATCAATGGTATGGGACCAACATTAAGCGAGCAAAATATTCAGGAACTTTATAGCAAGCTGGATGAATTGCAAGCTGGTGACATACTTGTTTTAGCTGGAAGTATTCCACCTTCAATTTCACAAACTTTTTATTCGGATTTGGTCAAAAAATATAGCCAAATGGGTGTAAAAGTTGTGGTTGATGCTGGAGGAAAAGTATTGGCAGAAGTATTGGCAGATAAACCATTTCTGGTAAAACCAAATCATCATGAGTTAGGTGAATTATTTGGAACAGAAATTAAAACGGTTGAAGAAGTCATTCCTTATGGAAAAAAGGTTGTGGAAATGGGAGCTGAAAATGTCATTGTTTCCATGGCTGGCGATGGTGCTCTTCTTTTTACAAATGGAGATGTATACACCGCTACGATACCTAAAGGAAAAGTGCTTAATTCTGTTGGTGCAGGAGATTCGCTCGTTGCAGGTTTTATCGGAACTTATTCAAAAGAACATGATTTTATAAAAGCTTTCCAAGTAGCAGTAGCAACAGGAAGTGCAACAGCATTTAGCCAGGATTTAGCATCAAAAGAGAAAATTGATTCTTTATTAGATCAAGTAACTATCAAGAAATTATAAGTTAGGTGGGACACCATGAAAATTACGGATTTATTAAAAAAAGACACCGTTATAATTCATTTGGCTTCTACGAGTAAAGCAGAAGCAATAGATGAAATGACTAAAAAATTAGAAGAAGCTGGTCGTTTAAATAGTCTAGAGGGATATCGTGAAGCGATATTAACTCGAGAATCGCAAAGTACAACAGGAATTGGTGAAGGGATTGCTATTCCTCATGCGAAAACGGATGCAGTTAAAATTCCTTCTATATTATTTGCAAAATCAGAGCAAGGTGTTGATTATGAATCATTAGATGGGCAACCAGCTCATCTATTATTTATGATTGCTGCGAGTGCAGGTGCTAATAACGAGCATCTTGAAACACTATCACGTCTTTCATCTCTGCTAATGGATGCCAAGTTTCGTGAAGATTTATTAGCCGCTCAAACTCCAGATGAAGTGATTTCAATTATTGATAAAAAAGAAAAAGAAGAAGATGGTGAAGAAGAAACCGTTGATGTTTCAAAGGATGAGCAATTGGTACTTGCTGTTACAGCTTGTCCAACTGGAATTGCTCACACATATATGGCGGCAGATGCATTGAAAGCAAAGGCCAAGGAAAGAGGCATTGCTATTAAAGTTGAAACAAATGGTTCAACAGGTGTTAAAGGAGAATTAACGCCAGAGGAAATTGAGAAAGCAACTGCTATCATTGTGGCGGCAGATAAACAAGTAGCTATGGATCGTTTCGCAGGTAAGCATGTCATTAAAGTTCCTGTTGCAGCAGGTATTCGTAAAACAGATGAATTGCTTGATCGTGCTTTACAACAAGATGCTCCAATTTATCAAGCAACTGGAGAAGCAGCAAGTGATGCTAATTCTAGTTCATCAACTAAAGGCGGATTTAGTGAGTATTTCTATAAGCCATTAATGAATGGTGTTTCTAATATGCTTCCATTTGTAGTAGGTGGCGGTTTATTAATTGCCCTGTCCTTCTTAATTGGTGGTATTAATGCAGAAGGAACTATTGCGGAAGCGCTAAATTCAATTGGTGGCGGAAGTATAGGAGCATTTGCCTTATTAGTTCCTGTACTAGCAGGTTTTATCGCGATGGGAATTGCTGACCGTCCTGCATTTGCGCCAGGTATGGTAGGTGGACTTTTAGCTGCAAGTGGTGGTGCTGGATTTTTAGGTGGTCTAGTTGCTGGTTTCTTAGCTGGTTATGTAGTCATCGGATTGAAAAAATTATTCTCAGGCTTACCACAATCATTTGAAGGAATTAAACCAGTATTATTATATCCTTTCTTTGGTATGCTACTTGTTGGTTTAATTATGATTTTTGTTGTTAATACACCAGTTAAATTCGCAATGGATGGCTTAACTAACTGGTTAAACGGCTTAACTGGAACAAATATTGTATTATTAGGTGTTATTCTTGCAGGTATGATGGCAGTTGATATGGGTGGTCCTATTAACAAAGCTGCATTTACTTTTGGTATTGCTATGATTGATGCTGGTAACTATGTGCCTCAAGCAGCGGTAATGATTGGTGGGATGGTGCCACCACTTGGTTTGGCTCTTGCTACAACATTCTTTAAAAATAAATTTACCTTAGCTGAACGTGATGCTGGTAAAACAAACTACGTAATGGGACTATCCTTTATTACAGAAGGAGCAATTCCTTTTGCAGCGGCTGATCCAATAAGAGTAATAGTAAGTTCTGTTATTGGTGCAGCTGTAGCTGGTGGTCTAGCTTTATTCTTTGGTTGTACATTACAAGCTCCACATGGTGGTATCTTTGTTATTTGGGCAGTTAAAAATCCATTAATGTACTTCGTTTCACTATTAATTGGTTCTATTATTACAGCAGTCCTTGTTGGATTCTGGAAGAAACCAGTTCAAGAAAAATAATTATGAAAAAAGGTCTCATCTTATAATATAAGTATAAGTTGAGACCTTTTTTAATTACCCACAATACTTCAGCGTTTTTCGATAAATTGACATTATCCCGATATTTTGTTAGCATTTTCTACTATTAGTATGACCAAAAGGGTGTGTTATGTTCATGAGTTCTCATGAGAGTTTAGCAATGGATAGACATAATGGCAAAACGAAAAGGAAGAATAGCATTGTTGCTGCCGCTGAAAAACTATTTATTCAAAAAGGTTATGAGAAAACGACAATGCAAGATATAGCAAATGAATTGGACATTGGGGTTGCCACTGTATTTCGTTATTTTCCAAAAAAAGAGAAGCTTTTTGTTGCTGTAGCTGTATATATTATGGAAAAAAATATCGCTACTTTCGAGTCTTTTGCTAATCTTGATATCACTTGTATTGAAAAACTAGATAAAATTTTTGAATTCTTTATGTCATTACATTTAACTAAATTCACTAACCAAACAAAATTATTAGAAGCATTTGAAAGCTATGCAGCTCTATCTCCAGAACCGTTAGAAGATATTGATCAATACTATGATGCAATTTTGAAAAACTCTAAAATATTTGAGTCGATAATTGAAAATGGTAAGCAGGATGGGTCAATTCGAACTGATATTGAAATAACAGAAGCTTTTATATCTATTACACATGCTTTTATGAGCTTTTCCAAAAAGCTTAGTTTGTTTCAAAGTATTAGTATCACAGAATCTGGTGTTGAATCAGAAAAACAGCAGGCTATTGTAAAGAATATTTTTCTTGATTATTTACGAGCTAAATAGACATATAGATGATGTGGATTATTTACTAATTCTAAAAAGTGGTAAGGGAAAATGGATAAAAAGTGAACATTTTTTGCTAGTTTATCGAAATCTATTGGTATATTTTTTAACCTCATTGACGCTAAAAAACTATTTTGTTACATTAAAGATAATTAAAAAATGCTCCCTTTAACTTATGTTGAAGGGCATTTTTTTGATTTTTCATACTACATATAGTGTTAATGTTTTGATTATATTCCATATATTGTGTAAGGGGTTGGCTGTTTTGATAAAAGAGGTAAGTAAACGCGATGGTAGAACTATTCCATTTAATGAAGAGAAGATTACGAGAGCGATTTTTTTAGCTGCATCGCAGGTAGCAGAAAATGAAGGTAAAAAGGCTGATTATCATTTATCAGAGCTACTTACTAAAGAAGTTGTAAACGTAATTAATAAACAGTATCTAGGTAAAATTCCTAGTGTTGAGGAGATACAAGATATAGTCGTAAAAATATTAATAAAAAATGGTCACGCCAAAACAAGCGAACAGTATATTTTATATCGTGGTGAACGTAATAGAGTTCGACATTCCAAAAGTAGATTAATGAAATCCATTAAAGAAATAACGTTTGTTGATGCTAATGATGCAGATATTAAACGTGAAAATGCAAATATAGATGGAAATACTGCGATGGGTACGATGCTGCAATATGGTAGCACCGTTTCTAAAGAATTCTGTAAGACAAATATGTTAAAACCTGAACATGTAATTGCTCATGATAAAGGAGATATTCATATTCATGATATGGATTTTTTAAACATGGGTACTTTAACATGCTGTCAAATTGATATAAGAAAATTGTTCGAGGGTGGATTTTCCACGGGGCATGGATTTTTGAGAGAGCCAAATGATATTGCTAGTTATGCAGCATTGGCAGCGATTGCTATTCAAAGTAACCAAAATGATCAACATGGTGGACAAAGTATTCCATTCTTTGATTACGGTTTAGCTGAAGGGGTGAAAAAAACATTTAAAAAATCTTATATGAGCCATTTGATGAAAGCACTTCAGTTGTTTGAAGACTTAGATGATCAAGAAGTAGTGTGTGTATCAGAAATTGTGCAGAAAGTAGAATTACAAACTAAAAGTGAATTGCAACTCGCTTTATCCGATGAATACCGTGAAGTAGAAAAAGAGATATTAATGCGTACTTTTGCAATTGGAGAAGAACTTGTGGAGAAGATTCAAGCTTTTTCTTACAAAGAAGCTCACAAAGAAACCAATAGAAAGACATACCAGGCTATGGAGGCATTTATTCATAATCTAAATACGATGCATTCACGTGCTGGTGCACAAGTTCCCTTTTCAAGTGTAAACTTCGGCACAGACACTTCAGCTGAAGGAAGAATGATTACAGAAAATTTATTGCTTTCATTAGAGAGTGGGCTTGGTAATGGAGAGACACCGATTTTTCCAATCTTAATATTTAAGGTAAAAGAAGGAGTAACTTTAAATCCTGGAGACCCTAACTATGATTTATTTAAGTTGGCATGTCGTGTCTCGGCTAAACGTCTGTTTCCTAACTTCAGCTTCTTAGATGCGCCATTTAATGCTCAGTATTATCAAGAAGGTAGACCGGAAACAGAGGCTACGTATATGGGCTGTAGAACTCGTGTATTAGGCAATGTTTGTGGTGAAGAAGTAGTAAGTGGTCGTGGAAATCTTTCTTTTACAACAGTGAATTTGCCTCGATTAGGAATTAAGCATGGAATGCTGCAAACTGGCGAAGCGGATTTAAAGGCATTTTTTACAGAACTAGATGAAAAGATTGATTTAGTTATAGAACAGTTATTAGAAAGAATGATGGTACAAGGGAATAAAAAGGTAAAGAACTTTCCTTTCCTAATGGGACAAAATATTTGGACTGGCTCTGATAAGTTGGATTGGGATGATTCATTAGCTGAGGTTATTAAGCAAGGAACATTAACAATCGGATTTATTGGATTGGCTGAATGTTTGGTTGCCTTAACAGGTAAGCATCACGGAGAAAGTGAAGAATCACAAAAATTAGGATTAAAAATTATTCAACATATGAGAAAACGAATGGATGAAGCATCTGAAAAATATCATTTGAATTTTTCATTAATTGCAACGCCTGCAGAAGGATTATCAGGTAGATTTACAGCCATTGATCGAAAAGAATATGGTGAACTAAAAGGCATTACAGATCGTGAGTATTATACAAATTCTTTTCATGTACCTGTGTACTATAAGATTAATGCGTTTGATAAAATCAAGACGGAAGCACCTTATCATGAATTAACGAATGCAGGTCATATTACCTATATAGAATTGGATGGAAATCCTTCAAATAATCTAGAAGCTTTTGAAAGTATTATTCATGCCATGAAAGATTTAGGAATTGGATATGGTAGTATTAATCACCCGGTTGATCGTGATCCTATTTGTGGGTATTCTGGAGTTATTGAAGGTGATATATGTCCATCATGTGGCAGAAAAGAAGAAGACGGAGACATTCCATTTGAAAGAATACGTCGAATAACAGGTTACTTAGTTGGAACAGTAGATCGATTTAATAATGCTAAAAAAGCAGAAGTACGAGATCGTGTAAAGCATTTTTAAAAGGAGATAAAGAATGAAAGTTAGAGTGGCAGCACCTTTAACGTACGACAGTATTGTTGATGGCCCAGGTTTAAGAATGGTGTTATGGACACAAGGCTGTGTACACCGTTGTAAAGGATGTCATAATCCACAAACTCATGATCCTTTAGGTGGTTTTGAGTTAGACTGTAACGATATTATTCATCAAATGAGGAACGCTAAATTGCAAAAAGGTATTACTTTTTCAGGTGGAGATCCATTTCTACAGCCAAAAGCTTTACTATCTATTGCTATAGAAGCGAGAAAATTAGGCTTAGATGTTTGGGCATATAGCGGATATCGTTGGGAAGAATTAATAAATAAAAACAATCCTAATTATGAGGATAATTTATTATTGCTAAGAGAAATTGATGTTTTAGTTGATGGGAGATTTATTGAAAAACAAAAATCTATTGAATTACTCTTTCGAGGATCAGCTAATCAAAGAATTATTGATGTTCAACAATCATTAAAATCGCTTGACGTTGTTCTAGTTCCAAGATATATGTAACGAAAAGAGTGTCACAGAAGCTATGCTTTTGTTGGCACTCTTTTTTAATGAGTTTAAAGGAACTTAGGATAAAATAGGATTCTCTATAATATGGAGAAGAAGAAGAAGAGTGTATAATATATTGTGAAAATACCATTGCTATGATGGTCTTGTCTTCATATAGTATATTGGTTACACTAACGTAAAAGACGTGATGGAGGGCAGTAGAAGTTATGGCTGCAAAAAAGAAATTTGAAGTAGAAGAATATGAAACAATAGATGCATGTTTAGATCGAATGAAATTGGAAGGATATATGCCTATAAAGCGGATTGAGAAACCCATCTTTAAGGAAGTAATTGAGAATGGTAAGACTAATTACGAGCCTTCAGGGAGAAAAATTATCTTCGAAGCGATGAAAATAGAGTAAAAAACGAACGTTAGTTTTAGATGTTGTTTAATTGTTCGATTTTATATTGACAACAAATATAAAGGATTGTTAATATGTAACTACAATATATGTGTCTCTCATATAATCTTGGGGATATGGCCCATAAGTTTCTACCCAATTACCGTAAATGATTGGACTATGAGAGAAAGTATAATCTATTTTAGGGTAAACTGTTTAACTCTTTAACGAGTTATTATACATAACTATTCCCGAATAGTTTACTTTCTCTTGCAGAAGTGAACTATTCGTTTTTTTGTTTATAAAGCGGGTATCGATATATGAAAAAAGATATATCTCGTTTTGTATGAAATGATATGCCTCATATGAATTTTGGAAGAAGTAGTCTGATTATACAGAAGGTTAATGTTATACTACAATAGTTTATCTTATGCTGGTCGGAGCTAAACAGCCGTTTCAGCATTTCATATTGTCTAGCTTCAGTGCCCAGCTCCTCAAAGTCATAAACCACCTACTTCAGAAATCTTTAGGATTTCTTACAGTATGCGGTTTATGCTGGTCGGAGCTTATCGAGGCACTTCAGCATTTCATATTGTCTAGCTTCAACGGCTAGCTCCTCGAGGTCATAAGCCAATTCGTCCAGAAGGTAAAAAACAACCTTCTAGCCGCTTTGTCTTATGCTAGTCGGAGCTAAACAGCCGTTTCAGCATTTCATAATTGGAGGGTAAAAGATGAAGCCTCAGGTTGGTGTAATTATGGGGAGTATTTCAGATTGGGAAACAATGAAATATGCTTGCGAAGAATTAGAAAAAGTGGGCATCTCCTATGAAAAACAAGTTGTTTCAGCACATAGAACGCCAGATTTAATGTTTGAATATGCTGAGAGTGCAAGAGAACGAGGAATTAAAGTTATTATTGCTGGTGCAGGAGGAGCAGCGCACTTACCAGGTATGGTAGCAGCAAAAACGACGATTCCTGTTATTGGTGTGCCTGTTCAGTCGAGAGCATTGAACGGTTTGGATTCTCTTCTTTCTATTGTTCAAATGCCAGGTGGGGTCCCAGTAGCAACAGTAGCAATTGGCAAAGCAGGGGCAACAAATGCAGGTTTGTTAGCAGCAGAAATTATATCCACTTTCGAACAAGAAGTAGCAGAAAAGTTAGAGCAAATGAGAAAAGAAACAAGGGAAAAGGTGCTGGAGAGTAGTGAACAGCTTAAATAAAGTAATATTACCAGGACAAACAATTGGTATTATCGGGGGAGGACAATTAGGGAGAATGATGGCTTTATCGGCAAGAGCATGTGGTTTTAAGATTGCCGTTTTAGATCCGACTCCAAATTGTCCATGTGGTCAAGTGGCAGATATAGAAATAACAGCTTCATACAATGATCTTGATGCATTAAAGAAATTAGCTGAAGTTAGTGATGTTATTACATTTGAATTTGAAAACATTAATGGTGAAGCATTGGATTGGCTTAAGCAGCATGCCTATGTACCACAAGGATCGGAACTATTAAAAATAAGTCAGAATCGTATCATTGAAAAGCAAACGATAGTAAATGCAGGTGTGGAAGTTGCGCCTTATACTGTTATTAGAGATAGTCAAGATTTATCACGCGGTATCGAGAAAATCGGCTTTCCTTGTGTGCTTAAGACAGCAACAGGTGGATATGATGGTAAAGGTCAACTTGTTATGAAAACAAAAGAGGATATAGAAAGTGCTAAACACATGATCGAACAGTGTGAATGTGTTTTAGAAGCATGGATTCCATTTGAAAAAGAAATATCAGTTATCGTTACTCGTAATGTAAATGGAGAATCCAAGGTGTTTCCAGTAGCTGAAAATATCCATCATGAAAACATTTTACATCAAACAATTGTGCCAGCTAGAATTACTTCTGAAACAGAACAAAAAGCATTAGAAAAAGCAAAATTAGTTGCTGATTCTATGGGGCTTGTCGGAACATTAGCTGTTGAGATGTTCGTAAGTAGTGATTCTCATATTTATATTAATGAAATTGCTCCAAGACCTCATAACTCTGGCCATTATACAATGGAGGCTTGTGAAACATCTCAATTCGAACAGCATATTAGAGCGGTCTGTAATTGGAAGCTTGCTGATACGACGTTATTAAAGCCTGTTGTTATGGTTAACATATTAGGAGAGCATGTAAAACCATTATTAGACAGAATTCCAACTCTTGATAATTGGAAAATTCATTTATATGGTAAGGAAGAAGCTAAAATAAAGCGTAAAATGGGTCATGTTAATATTTTACGAGATACTGTAGAGGAAGCGCTAATTGAGGCGAAAAAAAGTAATATTTGGTAGAAACAACAGGTGATCCTTAATAAATTGGAGGAATTAAAACATGATTGAACGTTATACAAGACCTGAAATGGGTGCTATATGGACAGACGAAAATCGATTCAATGCTTGGTTAGAGGTTGAAATTTTAGCATGTGAAGCTTGGGCTGAGCTAGGGGTTATTCCAAAAGAAGATGTTAAACTACTTCGTGAAAATGCATCTTTTAACATTGATCGTATTTTTGAAATTGAAAAAGAAACTCGACATGATGTTGTCGCATTTACTCGTGCCGTATCAGAAACGCTTGGAGAAGAACGTAAATGGGTACACTACGGTTTAACTTCAACAGATGTAGTGGATACTGCTAATTCGTACTTATTAAAACAAGCAAATGATATTCTTCAAGCTGATATTGAGCGTTTTATTGAAATCTTAAAAAATAAAGCTCAAGAGCATAAATATACTGTCATGATGGGACGTACACATGGTGTTCATGCAGAACCAACAACATTTGGTTTGAAAATGGCTTTATGGTATGAAGAAATGAAACGTAATTTGGAACGATTTAAAGCAGCAAGAGAGAGTGTAGAATATGGAAAGATTTCTGGTGCTGTTGGTACATACGCAAATATTGATCCTTTTGTTGAGAGCTATGTTTGTGAAAAATTAGGAACAAAACCAGCACCAATTTCTACTCAAACGTTACAACGTGATCGTCATGCTCACTATATGAGTACAATCGCGTTAATTGCGACTTCAATTGAAAAGTTTGCCGTTGAAGTTCGTGGCTTACAAAAAAGTGAAACACGTGAAGTAGAAGAAGCTTTTGCAAAAGGCCAAAAAGGTTCTTCAGCAATGCCGCATAAACGTAATCCAATCGGATCTGAAAATATGACTGGTATAGCACGTGTCATTCGCGGATATATGTTAACAGCTTATGAAAACGTTCCTTTATGGCATGAAAGAGATATTTCTCATTCATCAGCAGAAAGAATCATTATGCCTGATGCAACTATTGGATTGAACTATATGTTAAACCGTTTTGGAAATATCATTAAAAATTTAACGGTATTCCCTGAAAACATGAAACGTAATATGGATCGTACATTAGGTTTAATTTATTCACAACGTGTGTTATTGGCATTAATTGATAAAGGATTAGTACGTGAGGAAGCATATGATACAGTTCAACCTAGAGCAATGCAATCATGGGAGGAACAAGTACCTTTCCGTACATTAATCGAAGGAGACGAAAAAATTACTAGTCTTTTGACTCCTGAAGAAATTGCTGATTGCTTTGACTATAACTATCACTTGAAAAAGGTTGATGTTATTTTTGAACGTGTAGGTTTGTAAGCTTTTTAAAAACATCTGAAGATTAAAAGAGATTTTCAGATGTTTTTTTAATAAATATGACTAAACGTAAGTAACTGTCTGGTTTGGAGTCTTATAGGATATAGTCTTTTTACTGCTGTTCTTTTACTACCATGGTACTTACGCTTTTCTTAATTTTCCCAATATACTAAATTCGGAGGGTTCAACAATGGAAAAAGGATCATTATTGTATGAAGGTAAAGCGAAGAAGGTCTATGCAACCGATGATGAAAATGTTGTATGGCTAGAATATACCGATCAAGCAACTGCTTTTAACGGTGAGAAAAAAGCAGCGATCCAAGGAAAAGGTGCTTTAAATAATGAGATTACTAGTTTACTATTCATGAAGCTTCAGGAAGAAGGAATTCCTTCTCACTTCATTCAAAAAATTTCTGAACGTGAACAATTAGCCAAAAAAGTAAGCATTATTCCATTAGAAGTTGTTGTTAGAAATGTTTTTGCAGGCAGTATTTCTAAACGTCTAGGTGTTGAAGAAGGCGTCGAAATGAAGCAGCCCATTGTAGAATTTTATTATAAAAATGATGACCTTGGTGATCCTCTTTTAACAGATGCTCACATTTCACTATTAGATATTGCAACAGTAGAAGAAAAACAAGATATTACTGAAAAAGCATTACGTGTGAATGAAGTATTAAAAAAATTCTTTGCTGAAATAAATATCAGATTAATAGATTTTAAGCTTGAATTTGGAAAAACAGAGCAAGGTGAAATTTTACTAGCAGATGAAATCTCACCAGATACTTGTCGCTTGTGGGATGCTACTACTGGTGAAAAGCTCGATAAAGACGTATTCCGTCGTGACTTAGGAAATATTACAGATGCATATGAACAGATTTTATCAAGACTTGGAGGAGCAAAGCATGTATAAAGTTAAGGTGTATGTAACATTAAGAGAAAGTGTATTAGATCCACAAGGAGCGGCAGTTAAACATTCATTAAATAGTCTTTCATATACAGAAGTTGAGGATATTCGTATTGGGAAGTATATGGAGCTTTCTATTAGTAAAAGTGATCGAGATGTGAATGAAGTAGTAAAAGAAATGTGCGAAAAGTTATTAGTAAATACGGTTATAGAAGACTATCGTTATGAGGTTGAGGAGGTTGTCGCACAGTGAAATTTGCAGTAATCATGTTTCCAGGCTCGAACTGTGATGTAGACATGTATCATGCGATTAAGGATGAGCTTGGTGAGGAAGTAGAATACGTTTGGCATACTGAAACTGATTTATCTACGTTTGATGGCATTCTATTACCAGGTGGTTTTTCATATGGTGATTACCTTCGCTGTGGTGCCATTGCTCGATTCTCAAATGTTATGGAGCAAGTAGTAAAAGCTGCAAATGAAGGAAAACCGGTTTTAGGCGTATGTAATGGATTCCAAATTTTACTTGAAGCGGGCTTACTTCCTGGTGCAATGAGAAGAAATGAAAGCCTTCATTTCATTTGTCGAAATGTTCAACTAAAAGTTGAGAATAACGAAACCATGTTTACAAATATGTACGCAAAAGATGAAGTAATTACTATTCCAATTGCTCATGGTGAAGGAAATTACTATTGCGATGAAGCAACCCTACAGAAATTAAAAGAAAATAATCAAATCGTTTTCACATATGAAGGAACAAATCCGAACGGAAGTCTTGAAGATATTGCTGGTATTGTCAATGAGACAGGAAATGTATTAGGGATGATGCCACATCCAGAGCGTGCAGTTGACTCATTATTAGGAAGTGCTGACGGTCTAAACTTATTTAAATCTATCGTTAAACAATGGAGGGAATCACATGTCGTTACTGCTTGAGCCAAGTCCAGAACGTATTCAAACAGAAAAAATATATGCAGAAATGGGACTATCTCCTGAAGAATTCGATTTAGTAACGAAGATTCTCGGTCGTTTTCCTAACTATACCGAATTAGGCTTATTTTCTGTCATGTGGTCAGAGCATTGCTCTTATAAAAATTCAAAACCCGTATTACGTAAGTTTCCAGTAACCGGTGAAAAAGTTTTACAAGGACCAGGAGAAGGTGCAGGGATTGTAGATATTGGTGACAACCAAGCGGTTGTTTTCAAAATCGAATCTCATAACCACCCTTCTGCGATAGAGCCCTACCAAGGAGCTGCAACGGGTGTAGGTGGAATTATTCGTGACGTATTCTCAATGGGTGCACGTCCTATTGCGATGCTTAATTCATTGCGTTTCGGTGAATTAGATACAGCCCGTACGAAATATTTATTTAAAGAAGTAGTTGCTGGTATTGCAGGATATGGGAATTGTATCGGAATTCCAACGGTTGGTGGAGAAATTCAATTTGAGAAATGCTATGAAGGAAATCCACTTGTAAATGCGATGTGTGTTGGTTTAATCAATCATAAGGATATTAAAAAAGGTCAAGCGCATGGTGTTGGTAATACAGTTATGTATGTTGGAGCGAAAACAGGACGCGATGGAATTCACGGAGCTACCTTTGCTTCAGAAGAATTGACAGATGCATCCGATGAAAAACGTCCGGCTGTTCAAGTTGGTGACCCATTCATGGAGAAGCTTTTATTAGAAGCTTGTCTTGAACTGATTCACTGTGATGCTTTAGTAGGTATTCAAGATATGGGAGCGGCAGGTTTAACAAGTTCATCAGCAGAAATGGCAAGTAAAGCAGGTTCTGGTATTGAAATGAACTTAGATCTTGTACCTCAACGTGAAACAGGCATGACAGCCTATGAAATGATGCTTTCTGAATCACAAGAGAGAATGCTAATCGTCGTTACGAAAGGACGCGAACAAGAAATCGTCGACTTATTCTCGAAATATGATTTAGAAGCAGTTGCAATTGGTCATGTTACGGATGACAAACAATTACGTTTAATTCACAACGGTGAGGTAGTAGCAGATGTTCCAGTTGATGCTTTAGCGGAAGATGCACCTGTGTATCATAAACCATCAACAGAGCCTGCTTATTATCGTGAATATCAAGCAATGGAGCTTGATACACCACAAATTGAAGATTACGGAAATACATTAAAGCAATTACTGTCTCAAGCAACTATTTCAAGTAAAGAGTGGGTGTATGATCAATATGATTATATGGTACGCACTAATACGGTTGTTGCTCCTGGCTCAGATGCTGCTGTTGTTCGAATTCGTGAAACAAACAAGGCATTAGCTATGACGACAGATTGTAATTCAAGATATATTTATTTGGATCCAGAGGTTGGTGGTCAAATAGCAGTTGCTGAAGCAGCACGTAATATCATTTGTTCTGGAGCAGAACCACTGGCTATTACAGATTGTTTAAACTTTGGTAATCCAGAGAAACCAGAAATTTTCTGGCAAATTGAAAAAGCAACTGACGGTATGAGTGAAGCATGTCGTACGTTAAATACTCCTGTTATTGGTGGAAATGTATCACTATACAATGAAACAAGTGGAGAAGCTGTTTACCCAACACCTGTAGTAGGGATGGTTGGACTTGTGCATGAATTAGAGCATATTACAACACAAGCCTTTAAAAAAGCTGGAGATGCGATTTATGTAATCGGTGAAGCTAAAAGAGAATGGGGCGGAACAGAATTACAGAAATTATTGCATGGAGAAATTTTTGGGCCAGCACCTTCCATTGATTTGAATGTGGAAAACCAACGTCAGCAACAATTATTAGAAGCAATACGCCAAGGAGTTATTGCATCTGCTCATGATTTAGCTGAAGGTGGTTTAGCGGTTGCATTAGCTGAATCATTGTTTGGAAGTAGTAATTTAGGAGCAAAGGTTGAATTGAAAGGTGATACAACAGCTGAACTATTCAGTGAAACACAATCCCGCTTCTTAGTATCTGTTCCACAAGAGAAAAAAGATCAGTTTGAAAAAATAGTTGTGGATTGTGTATTAATTGGTGAAGTGGCAAATGATGGGGTGTTAACAGTTCAAGATGAGAATAACGAAAAAGTTCTTGAAGAAAAAGTGAAAGAATTGGAGTCAGCCTGGAAAGGAGCAATCCCATGCTTGCTGAAATAAAAGGTCTAAACGAAGAATGTGGCGTCATAGGAGTATGGGGGCATGCTGATGCTGCTCAAATTACTTATTATGGTTTACACAGCTTACAACACCGTGGTCAAGAAGGTGCTGGTATGGTACTTAGTGATGGTAAAAAATTGATTGGTGTTAAAGGTGAAGGTTTAGTAACTGAAGTTTTTTCACAAGAGAAAATGAAGGATGTTCAAGGTATAGGTTCCATAGGACATGTGCGTTATGCAACGGCAGGGGGAGGCGGATATGAAAATGTTCAGCCACTTCTGTTCCACTTTCAAAATGAAAGTATGGGCTTAGCTCATAATGGAAACTTAGTAAATGCCACGCAACTAAAAGCTCAGCTAGAAGCACAAGGTAGTATTTTTCAAACAACATCAGACACAGAGGTTGTGGCTCATTTAATTAGAAGATCTGGTTTTTCTAGCTTAAAAGATCGAGTGAAAAATGCATTGAGCCTTGTGAAAGGAGCCTATGCATTCCTTGTTATGGGCGAGAAAGAAATGATTGTTGCTCGTGATCCTCATGGATTACGTCCATTATCCCTTGCGAAACTAGGTGATGGATATGTTGTAGCTTCTGAAACTTGTGCCATTGATATTGTTGGTGCAACGTTTATTCGAGATATCGAACCTGGTGAACTATTAGTTATTAATGATGAAGGTGTTAAAGCTGAGCGTTTCTCTGTATCAAATACGCGAGCAATGTGTGCGATGGAATATGTATATTTTTCTCGTCCAGATAGCAATATAGACGGCATTAACGTTCACACAGCACGTAAAAATATGGGGAAACAACTAGCAATGGAAGCGTTGATTGATGCGGATGTTGTAACAGGAGTACCCGATTCAAGTATTTCTGCTGCCATGGGTTATGCGGAAGCATCAGGAATTCCATATGAAATGGGCTTATTAAAAAATCGTTATGTAGGTCGAACATTTATTCAGCCTTCTCAATCTTTGCGTGAACAAGGTGTGAAAATGAAGTTATCACCTGTTCGTGGCGTTGTAGAAGGAAAACGTGTAATCATGGTTGATGATTCTATTGTACGAGGAACAACAAGTCGTCGTATTGTCAAAATGCTTAAAGAAGCAGGAGCAAAAGAGGTTCATGTCGTTATTAGCTCACCTCCTATCAAAAATCCTTGTTTCTATGGCATTGATACTTCCACAAAAGAAGAATTAATTGCTTCTCAAAAGTCAATTGATGAAATAAAAGAAATGATTGAAGCAGATTCACTAACGTTTTTAAGCCAAAAAGGAATGGTTGAAGCAATTGGTAGACCTTTTGACGATGAGACAGGTGGGCAATGTATGGCTTGTTTCACAGGAAAGTATCCAACTGAAATTTATACAACAGAGGATGAACAATCACCAACTACTATTTGTTGATGACACTCTTTGTGATACATGATTTTAATTAAAAAAGCAGCATCATGTATGCTGCTTTTTTAAAATGATAATAGAACACGAAAAGAAATAAATAATCAAAGCGTAGTGGCTGTCTAGCTTTAGTGCCTAGTCCCTCGAGGTCATAAGCCAAGTCATCTAGAAGATTTAAAAGCAACCTTCTAGACAAATTGTCATATGCTGGTCGGGGGCCTACAGGAGGTAGGGCACAAAGGAATTGCCACAGGACGTGGCGTTCATAGCCTTTGTTCCATACTTGCAAGGCGCTTACGCTTTTCTAAATTGGAGGATAGATGGATGGCTAATGCATACAAACAAGCTGGTGTGGACATTGAAGCTGGTTATGAAGCAGTAAATAAGATGAAAAAGCATGTGCAAAAAACGATGCGTCCAGAAGTATTAAGTGGTTTGGGCGGTTTTGGAGGTATGTTTGATCTTTCGGCACTTGGACTAAAAGAACCAGTACTAGTATCAGGAACGGATGGCGTAGGAACGAAGCTAATGCTGGCATTCATGATGGATCAGCACGATACAATTGGCATTGATGCGGTTGCGATGTGTGTGAATGATATCGTAGTACAAGGAGCTGAGCCACTGTACTTTTTAGACTATATAGCTTGTGGCAAAGCACATCCTGATAAAATCGAAGCAATTGTAAAAGGAGTTGCAACAGGTTGTGAACAAGCTGGAGCTGCATTAATTGGTGGAGAGACGGCTGAAATGCCTGGAATGTATGACGAAGAGGAGTATGACTTAGCTGGATTTGCTGTTGGAGCATGTGAAAAGAAGAACTTAGTTACTGGTGAAAATATTCAAGCTGGTGATGCTGTGATTGGTCTAGCATCAAGTGGTATTCATAGTAATGGATATTCTCTTGTTCGAAAAATTTTACTTCAGGATGCCAATAAGGATTTGCATACTTATGAGGAATCTTTGGGATGTAAGCTAGGTGAGGAGTTACTAAAACCTACTCGAATTTATGTGAAATCATTATTATCTGCATTAAAGCAATTTAATGTGAAAGGAATGGCACACATTACAGGCGGTGGGTTTATCGAAAACATTCCTAGAATGATGCCTGAAGGCTTAGGTGTAAAGATTGAAAAGGGAAATTGGCCGGTACATCCAATTTTCAAGATGCTTCAAAAAGAAGGTAACTTAATTGAAGATGAAATGTTTAACATTTTTAACATGGGAATTGGAATGGTTGTTGTTGTTCCTGCTGAAGAAGCAGAAGCAGCTATAAAGCATTTTGAAGAGCTTGGTGAAAAAGCCTATGTAATTGGTTCGGTAACTTCTGAACAAGGCGTACAGTGGGGGAAGTAAAAGCAGATGAAAAAAATTGCGGTATTTGCTTCAGGAAGTGGCAGTAATTTTCAATGTATAAATGATTACATCTCTCAAGGACAACTTGATGCTGAAATTAAACTACTAGTCTGTGATCGACCAGGAGCTTTTGCGATTGAACGTGCGGAAAAAGCAGGAATTCCTACTTTTGTTTTTTCAGCAAAGGATTATGAAAGTAAGGAAGCTTTTGAAAGTGAGATTGTAAAGCAGCTACAGGAAAGAGATGTAGAGTTTATTGTATTAGCGGGTTATATGAGATTAATAGGTGATACTTTATTAACTTCATACTCTAATAGAATTGTGAATATTCATCCATCGCTATTACCAGCTTTTCCTGGGAAGGATGCGATTGGGCAAGCTTTTAAAGCAGGAGTGAAAATTACGGGCGTAACGATTCACTATGTAGATGAAGGAATGGATACCGGTCCAATTATTGATCAAAAGGCGGTAGAAGTTATAGCAGGAGATACGAGAGAGTCACTTCAACAACGTATTCAAGAGACAGAACATTGGCTATATCCAACCGTTTTACAACGAATATTTTCATAAATAATAGACTCTGTTACAAATTACTGTTGATTTTTAATAAGAAATAAATGTTTACAATCCGTATAAGTATTGTTGAAAGTGTACGGATTGTAAACATAATCTACAGTGGACTGTTAACATAGCTAAATAATAGAAGAGGTGCAAAGTAATCATGGCAAAAAGAGCATTAATCAGTGTATCGGATAAAACAGGAATTGTTGAATTTGCAAAGCAACTGAAGGAAGTAGGATTTGAAATTATTTCTACTGGTGGAACAAGTAAAGCCTTACAAGATGCAGGTGTTGAGGTTATCGGAATCAGTGATGTTACAGATTTCCCAGAGATTTTAGATGGTCGTGTAAAAACGCTACACCCTAATGTACATGGTGGACTTCTTGCCAGACATGATGACCCTGATCACAAAAAGCAAATTGAAGCACATAACATTCAGCCAATTGAGCTTGTTTGTGTAAATTTGTATCCTTTCCAACAAACCATTGCAAAACCAGATGTATCTGTTGAAGATGCCATTGAAAATATTGATATTGGTGGACCAACTATGCTACGATCAGCTGCTAAAAACCATGAATACGTGACGGTTGTAGTAGATCCAACTGATTATGTAAAAGTTGTTGCAGAGTATAAGGAACAAGGTAAAACAACTTTTGAAACACGCCGTGCGCTTGCAGCAAAAGTATTCCGTCATACGGCCGCTTATGATAGTGTTATTTCTCAATATATGACAGAACTTGTTGGGGAAGAACAACCAGAAAGTGTAACGTACACATTTGATTTACAGCAAAGTTTACGTTATGGAGAAAACCCACATCAAAAGGCAGCATTTTATAGAAAACCATTAGGTTCAAAGTTCTCAATTGCAAATGCAGAGCAATTACATGGAAAAGAATTATCATACAACAATATTAATGATGCAAACGCAGCGTTACAAATTGTGAAGGAATTTGATCTTCCAGCAGCAGTTGCTGTAAAGCATAACAATCCATGTGGTGTTGGTACAGGTGAAACAATTTTTGAAGCATTCTCAAAGGCGTATGAAGCAGATTCTACGTCAATCTTTGGGGGCATCGTTGCACTAAATAGAGAAGTAGATGAAGAGACTGCTAAGAAGCTTCATGAAATTTTCTTAGAGATTGTTATTGCACCAAGCTTTTCAAAAGCAGCTCTAGATATATTAACAAGTAAGAAAAATTTACGTCTATTAACTCTTTCATTTGAAAATACAAAAACAAATGAAAAAGTTCTATCGTCTGTTGAAGGTGGTTTATTAGTTCAAGATGCTGATGGATACTCTTTAGATGATGCGACGATTACAATTCCTACAAAACGTCAACCAACTGAAGCAGAATGGGATGCTCTTAAGCTTGGGTGGAATGTTGTAAAACACGTGAAATCAAATGCGATTGTCGTAAGTGATAGTCAAATGACTTTAGGTGTAGGAGCTGGGCAAATGAACCGCGTTGGTTCTGCTAAAATTGCGCTCGAACAAGCTGGTGAAAAAGCAAAAGGAGCGGCTCTTGCATCAGATGCATTTTTCCCAATGCCAGATACGTTGGAAGAGGCAGCTAAAGCAGGGATCACAGCGATCATTCAACCAGGTGGTAGCATTCGTGATGAAGATTCAATTAAAGCAGCTGATGAACATGGGATTGCCATGGTATTTACAGGTGTTAGACATTTTAAACATTAAAATGGGGGTAGTCAGCGAATGAATGTTTTAGTTATTGGACGTGGAGGTCGTGAGCATGCGATTGCTCGTAAATTTTCTGAAAGTAAACGTGTAACAACAGTTTTTGTAGCGCCTGGAAATCCAGGAATGCAAGATGTAGCGAAGCTTGTGCCAATCCAAGAAAATGAAAAAGAAAAATTACTTGCTTTTGTTAAAGAAAATAAGGTAGAACTTACATTTGTAGGACCTGAAGTTCCATTATTAGCTGGCTTAGTTGATGCATTTGAATCGGAAGGGTTACGTGCATTTGGGCCTCGTCAAAATGCAGCGGAAATTGAGGGGAGTAAAAGCTTTGCTAAAGATTTAATGAAGAAATATGATATTCCAACGGCTGCATATGAGACGTTTACATCGTTTGAAGAAGCAAAGGCGTATGTAGAAAAGATGGGTGCTCCGATTGTTATTAAAGCGAATGGACTAGCAGCTGGAAAAGGCGTAGTGGTTGCTACGTCTGAACAAGAAGCAATTGATGCATTAACTGATATGCTAGTAAACGCGAAGTTTGGTTCATCATCAGCAAGTGTAGTTATTGAAGAATACTTAGAAGGTGAAGAATTTTCTTTGTTGAGCTTTGTAAATGGAAATAAAGTGTATCCAATGGTCATTGCTCAAGATCATAAACGTGCTTTTGATGGTGATAAAGGACCAAATACAGGAGGCATGGGAGCATACTCTCCTGTACCACAAATATCGAAAGCAGTAATAGATGAATCCATCGAAAAAATAGTAAAAGTTACAGCAGAAGCCATGATTAGTGAAGGCCGTACCTTTACTGGGATTTTATATGCTGGCTTAATGTTAACAGATAAAGGACCAAAAGTAATTGAATTTAATGCTCGATTTGGTGACCCAGAAACGCAGGTGATTCTACCACGTCTGGATTCGGATTTAGTGGATGTATTAGAAGCAGTCATGGATGGGAAAGAAATAGAAATTCAATGGTCTGACGAAGCTGTTTTAGGAGTGGTATTAGCAGCAAAAGGTTATCCAGAGGATTATAATAAAGGCGATATCATTACAGGTCTTGAAACGGTAGATCCAAAAGTGCATATCTATCATGCAGGAACAGCTGTTGATCAAGTTGGTAACACTGTGACAAATGGTGGTAGAGTGCTATTTTTATCAGCTAAAGGTGTTTCATTAGAAGAAGCAAAGCAAAAAGTATACCAAGAAATAAAAAAAGTGAAATGTGATGCACTTTTTTATCGAAGCGATATTGGTCATCGCGTAATTAAATAAGAAAAAGAGGGTGCAACAGAAGCCTTGCTTTTGGTTACACCCTCTTTTTCTTAATTAGGTTTTCAGAATAGTAGTAGATGTTTTGTTGATGTGTTTTACGGTAAAATGAATTATTTAATCTTCCGTATTGGATGTAGAATCTGTTGATGAATCTTTTGACAGGAAAGATGGATTATCAAAGGTAAAATTACCGAGGTCACTTAGCATATCTTGATACATATGTTGGCTTTTATTAAATAGCTCGGTTAACGGGCAATAACGTAATATACCTTCAGCTACCTTCATGGCAGCTAACATGGCTAAAAAGATATAAGATTGTTTCCAAGGTCTACGAACCATTTTAGCTGTAAGATAGCTGAGCATGGTTAAACCACAAGTGATTCGGATAAGGGCATTAATTGTGTTGATATTGGAAGTATTTTTCATTTTTGTGTCTCCCTTTACAAATTATTTACATAAAATCTGCATACCATACTGTGTAAAAATAACTAAATATGTTAATATAAAAAAAACTGAATGTTATGTTTTCTTACAAAACAAAATTAATGATAAGAGATGAGGGATGTTCATGCTAGAACAACGGTATAGGTGGAAAAATAAAACATTGCGTGAGCATATTGCTATAATAGATGGAATCAAATCACCGCATATACTACTTAAAAATGCGACTTATTTAAATCAAGCACTACGAAAATGGATGAAAGCAAATATATGGATTTATGAAGATCGAATCATATATGTGGGAAATAAAACTCCTGATAAACTTGATAATTGTGACATAATTGATTGCTCAGATTATCATTTAGTACCAGGTTATATAGAACCTCATTCTCATCCTTTTCAATTATATAATCCCCATACATTTTCTCATTATGCATCTTTAACAGGAACAACTACGCTGATCAATGACAACATGATGATCTTTTTACATTTAGAAAAAAAGAAAGCGTTTTCTCTGCTTAAAGAATTACGAAATCTACCTGTATCCATGTACTGGTGGTGTCGATTTGATTCTCAAACAGAGATATATAATGAAGAAACTGTATTTTCACATGGTAATATTAAGTCTTGGTTAGAGCATGATGCTGTTCTTCAAGGGGGAGAGCTGACTGGATGGCCAAAGCTACTTGATGGGGATGACTTAATGTTACATTGGATTCAGGAAGCAAAAAGGATGAAAAAGAAAATAGAAGGTCATTTTCCAGGAGCATCAGAAAAAACATTAACCAAAATGACGTTATTAGGTGTTGATTGTGATCATGAGGCTATGAACGGAGAAGAAGTTCTTACACGCTTAATGCAAGGCTTTTATGTTTCACTTCGCCATTCTTCTATACGTCCTGATTTAGCCAATATTTTAGATGATCTTCATAAGCAGGGAATCGATCAATATGATAAGTTTTTCTTAAATACAGATGGATCTCCTCCAGCATTTTATGAGCATGGTTTTATGGATCGAATGATTAAAATTTGTATTGAGCATGGGGTACCTATTATTGATGCGTACAATATGGCGACAATTAATATAGCTCGTTATTACAATATAGAATATTTACATGGAAACATCAGTACAGGGCGAGTTGCGAATATTAACTTTTTAAAAGATCCGAGTGACCCTACGCCAGTATCTGTTATGGCAAAGGGGAAATGGATACTGAGGGATGGAGATGTTATTTCTCAGCATCAGCCATTTGATTGGTCACAGTTTGGATTTACACCATTGGAAATGGAATGGGATATGAATTATGATGATTTACAATTTTCTATGCCTTTTGGTGTAGAAATGGTCAATGATGTAATTACTAAGCCTTATTCTGTTACTCGTGATATGTCTTATGATGAATTATGCTTTGATCACGATGAATGCTTTTACATGCTAATTGACCGCAATGGAAAATGGCGTATTAATACGGTTATTAAAGGATTTGCAGATAAATTATGTGGATTTGCAAGCTCGTATTCGAATACAGGAGATATTATTGTCATCGGTAAGCGAAAAGAAGATATGCTGTTAGCTTTTAATGAGCTAAAAGATATGGGTGGAGGCATTATCATTACTGAAAGAGGAAAGGTAATTCACCGAATACCACTAGCCTTGATGGGTATTATGTCTGACAAACCGATGAATGATTTAATTGAAGAGGAAAAAAAACTGACAGCTCTTTTAAAAGAAAGAGGTTATCGTTTTTCAGATCCTTTATACAGTTTATTGTTTTTTGCATCAACTCATTTACCTTATATTCGCATTACCCCGACAGGAATGTACGATGTTATGAATAAGACAGTACTCTTTCCAGCAATAATGCGTTAAAATAATAAAGTAGGTAGATTAGTTTGAATCCGGTAGGTTGTTGGATGAAAAGGGGAAATCATTATGCGCTTAAAGATGATTAGCAGCTTGTGTTTAGCAGCCATGCTTGTAATCAGTGGTTGCAGTAAGGGCAAAGAGGAAAAAACAGAACCGTCGGTAGATGAACCTAAACAAGTAGAAACGACCGATAAGGAAAAGAACACATATCCTCTTACGGGATTAGCAACGGATAATGATATTAATCATAGAGCAGTCGCTGTTATGATTAATAATCACTCTAAAGCGAGGCCTCAAAGTGGATTATCTAAAGCAGATATCGTATATGAGATGCTAGCAGAGGGAAATGTAACGAGATTTCTAGCTGTTTTTCAAAGTGAACAGCCAGAAAGAGTAGGCCCTGTTAGAAGTGCTCGAGACTACTTTATTGAAATTGCAAAAGGTCTAGATAGTATTTACATCAATCACGGGTATAGTCCAGATGCCAAAACTTTATTAAATTCAGGATATATTGATCATTTAAATGGTTTGTTTTATGATGGTACCCTTTTTAAACGCGATAAATCTAGAAAAGCTCCTCACAATTCTTATATATCCTTTGAAAATATAGAAAAAGGATCAAAAGAGCAAGGATTTGATTTTACCACGCCACCGAAAGAATGGTCATTTTACACCGAAGAAGAAAGTAATTCAATTGTAGGTGCAGACGCAAATAAGTTTACTGTGGATTATGGTTCAAATACTTATAATGTTACATACGAATATGATGGATCTGAGAAAATGTATAAAAGGTATTCGGATGGATCTCAAATAGTTGATCAGGATACTGGTAAAGAAGTATTGCTAGATAACATTATTGTATTGGAAGCACCACATAAAATTATAGACAACGAGGGGCGCCGTGATATAGATTTATCTAATGGTGGTAATGCTTACTTGTTTCAAAAAGGGAAAATGAACGAGATTCAATGGCAATTTGTTGACAATCTGTTTATTTTCATAAAAGATGGAGAAAAGGTACAATTTGTACCAGGGAAAACGTGGATAAATATTGTTCCAGATAAAAAGGGATTACAATCTACAGTCACTGTGCAATAAGTCGAGTCTAGCTGAGCCATTTTTACTTGTAAAAGGAGTTAAACTATGCAAATAAACAAATTAAGAGGAAGAGAACTAGATCAGTTGTTTAATGCTATTCTTTCTTTAAATGACCTAGAAGAATGTTATCGTTTTTTTGATGACTTATGCACGATTAATGAAATTCAATCTCTTGCTCAAAGACTAGAAGTAGCTAGAATGCTTCAGGATGGAAAAACATATCATAAAATAGAAACAGAAACAGGAGCAAGTACTGCTACAATTTCTAGAGTGAAAAGATGCTTGAATTACGGAAATGATGCATATACAATGGCTTTAAAAAGAATAGAAACACAAGAATAGACTGTCCAATTGGGCAGTCTTATTCTTTGTCTTTTTAATTGATCTATTCAATAAAAAAATCAGTACGGTTGTATATAGGTCAGGGGCCTTACAGGATGTGCGAGTTTAGCCGTTGTTCCTTCTTGTAAGGAGTAGGTAAGGCTCGTCTTCAAGCGTCTAGCTTCAGTGGCTAACTCCTCGAGGTCACAAGCCAATCTGTCCAGAAGGAAAAAGAGCACGTTCTAGCCTGATTGGCTTGTACTGGTAGGAGTTGAACAAGCCACCTCAGCATTTTTGATTCCCGTGTGTCCCCTTTTTAATATGAAACATTGAATTACTATAAAGTTATTTTCTTTGATTATTCTTTAACTAAAAAGGACCAGTGACGGTTTATCTAAAAGAGATTTGTCTAGCAAAAGCGACTAGCCCTTCGAGGACATATCCGATTTTTTCAGAAATGAAAAGCATGTTTCTGAGGAAAATTGTATTATGTAGGTCGGGGCTAAACAAGTCACTTTCGCTTTTCTATATATCAAGTTTTTTTCTTGGTTTTCTTAATGCTATAATGATGAAATGGAAGATAGATTGGGGGCAATTCAATGTACAATTATAACGAGTGGAATCATGTATTTAAACTCGATCCAAATAAAATGATTTCTGATGAGCATCTAGAGCTATTGTGTGAATCAGGTACGGATGCTATTTTGGTTGGTGGAACGGACGGAGTTACATTAGAGGGTGTATTAGATTTAATGGCAAGGGTTCGTAGATATAGTGTTCCTTGCATTTTGGAAGTTTCTTCTGTAGAAACAGTGACTCCAGGTTTTGATTTGTATTTTATCCCAACAGTTCTTAATAGCCGTGATCCAAAATGGATTGTTGGACTTCACCAAGAAGCCGTTAAGGAATTTGGAGAAGTAATGGATTGGAATGAAATTCATATAGAAGGTTATTGTATTTTAAATCCGGATTGTAAGGCAGCAAAGGTTACAGATGCTCGTACCGAATTAAGTATTGATGATGTAGTAGCTTACGGAGAAATGGCTGAGCAAATGTTTTCGATGCCAATTTTCTATTTGGAGTATAGTGGAATGTATGGAGACCCAGAAGTAGTGGAGCGAGTTGCGGAAAGACTTGAAAATACAATTCTTTTTTATGGTGGCGGAATTGTTAATGCGGAGCAAGCAAAGGAAATGTCTCAGCATGCAGATGTAGTCGTTGTAGGAAATGTCATTTATGACAATATTCAGGAAGCATTGAAAACTGTAAAAGTAGTAAAGCAATCTAAGAGAAACTAGGACAAACCATGTCATTTACGATATAATTAACAGAACAAATGTTCTTTTTGGTGGTGTAATAATGGAAAAAACGACAGAAATGTTGGTAAAGGGATTAAATCCCGAACAGAAAAAAGCGGTTCAAACAACAGATGGGCCATTGTTAATAATGGCTGGAGCAGGAAGTGGAAAGACTCGTGTTTTGACGCATCGTATTGCGTATTTAATGGTTGAAAAAGAGGTTGCTCCATGGAATATTCTTGCTATTACCTTTACAAATAAAGCAGCAAGAGAAATGAAGGAACGTATTGGGCGCCTATTAGGACCAGATGCAGAAAATATATGGATTTCTACCTTTCACTCGATGTGTGTCCGTATTTTAAGAAGAGACATCGACCGTATCGGCTATAGCCGTACCTTTTCAATTTTAGATTCAACAGATCAGCAGTCTGTTATTAAGCAAATTCTTAAGGATTTGAATTTAGATTCGAAAAAGTACGATTATCGAGCAATTCAAGGTGCTATTAGTTCAGCTAAAAATGAGTTAATTAATAGTGAGGAGTATGAAAAGACAGCGGCTGATTACTATACAAAGGTCGTTAGTGATGTGTTTAAAGAATATGAAAAAAGACTTCGTAAAAACCAAGCATTGGATTTCGATGATTTAATCATGAAAACCATTCTGCTGTTTGAACGAGTACCAGAGGTATTACAGTATTATCAAAGAAAATTTCAGTATATTCATGTCGATGAGTATCAAGATACGAACAGAGCCCAATATATGTTAGTTAAGCTAATGGCTCAACGCTTTCAAAATTTATGCGTAGTAGGGGATTCAGATCAATCGATTTATCGATGGAGAGGAGCAGACATTGCTAATATCCTTTCTTTTGAAAAGGATTATCCTAATGCTAATGTTATTTTCCTTGAACAAAATTATCGTTCTACAAAGCGCATATTACAAGCAGCGAATGAAGTTATATCTAATAATAGCAATCGAAAGCCTAAAAATTTATGGACAGAAAATGTAGAAGGAAATGCTATTCAATATTACCAAGGGGATAACGAACAAGCAGAAGCTGCATTTGTTGTTGGTAAAATCTTAGAAATGACAAAAAATTCATCACGTAAATTAAGTGATGTTGCAATTCTATACCGTACAAATGCTCAATCGCGTGTAATGGAGGAATTTTTATTAAAATCCAATTTACCTTATAGCATTGTCGGTGGAGTGAAGTTCTATGATAGAAAAGAAATTAAAGATATTCTGGCATACTTGCGTCTAATCTCTAATCCGCATGATGATATCAGTCTACGTCGAATAATAAACGTTCCTAAACGCGGTGTAGGGGCAACTTCAATTGATAAGATAGCAGACTTTGCGATTATGCAAGATACATCCATGTTTGATGCACTTCAAAGTATTGATTTAATAGGATTAAGTCCAAAGATCCGCAAAGCCGTTTTGGAGTTCAGAGACTTAATTCAAAATTATACAAACATGCAGGAATACCTTTCAGTTACAGAATTAGTTGAAGAAGTCTTAGATAAATCTGGCTATAAAGAAATGCTGAAAGCAGAAAAAACCATCGAAGCTCAAAGTAGACTTGAAAACTTAGACGAGTTTTTATCTGTTACGCAAAACTTCGAAAAAGCAAATGAAGATAAAAGTCTAGTTGCTTTTCTAACAGATTTAGCATTGGTAGCTGACATCGACCAATTAGATAAAGATGAAGAGCCACAAGAAGGCGTGATTCTAATGACCCTGCACTCAGCTAAAGGATTGGAGTTTCCAGTTGTATTCTTACTTGGTTTAGAGGAAGGCGTTTTTCCTCACAGCCGTTCATTAATGGACGAGGAGGAGATGGAGGAAGAAAGACGATTAGCTTATGTAGGAATTACGCGAGCAGAAGAAGAATTATATATGACGAATGCACAAATGAGAACATTATTTGGTCGTACAAACTTTAATCCTGTTTCACGTTTTATTTCTGAAATTCCTTCATCCTTACTTGTGAACCTACGCGAGGAAGAAAGGAAAAAAGCTGCTCCTGCAGCTACTAATCGTGGAAGCTCCTTTAGTTCAAGAAGAGCAGCAGTAACCGCACAACCTGTTAAGGCGCCTGTTAAAACAGGTGGTAGTGACATAGATTGGAAAGTCGGAGATAAGGTTCAGCATAAAAAGTGGGAAATTGGTACTGTTGTTAGTGTGAAAGGGCAAGGTGATAAAGTAGAGCTAGATATTGCGTTCCCTAGTCCAATCGGAATCAAACGATTACTAGCAGCTTTTGCGCCAATACAAAAGGTATAACAAAGAAAGGACTGTCCATATGGATTTTATTTCTGCTCAAAAACGAGTAGCTGAGCTACATGTTTTACTGAACCAATATAATTATGAATATCATGTATTGGATCAGCCGTCGGTACCGGATTCAGAGTATGACGCCAGATTAAAAGAATTAATTCAAGTTGAAGAAAGCTTTCCAGAATTAAAGACACCAGATTCTCCAACGCAACGTGTTGGAGGAGCTGTTTTAGATGCATTTCAAAAGGTAGAACATCGCACGCCGATGTTAAGTTTAGGAAATGCCTTTAATGAAGCAGACTTACTTGATTTTGATCGAAAAGTTCGCCAAGCAGTTGGTGAACAGTTTTCATATGTATGTGAATTAAAAATAGATGGACTAGCTGTTTCACTTATGTATGAAAATGGTCTTTTTACTCGTGGTGCTACTCGTGGAGATGGTACAATTGGAGAGGACATTACAGCTAATCTAAAAACAATTAAATCTATACCACTACGAATAAAACAGCCGTTAACGATAGAAGTTCGTGGCGAAGCGTATATGCCAAAGAAATCATTTGAACAGCTTAATAAAAAACGAGAGCAGCAAGAAGAAGAACCGTTTGCGAATCCTCGAAATGCCGCAGCTGGTTCATTGCGCCAGTTAGATCCGAGAATTGCAGCCTCTCGTAATTTAAGTGTTTTTCTATATGCCATTGCTGATTTAGGTGGAACTGGTGTTACAACGCATAGTGAAGGATTGAATTTATTAGACGATTTGGGTTTTAAAACCAATCAAGAGAGACAAACATGTGCTAATATACAAGAAGTGATAAGTTACGTAAATAGTTGGAGTGAAAAGAGACCACATCTTCCATATGAAATTGATGGGATTGTCATTAAAGTTAACTCATTACAGCAACAAGAAGAATTAGGTATGACAGCTAAAAGTCCACGATGGGCCATCGCTTATAAATTCCCAGCGGAGGAAGTAGTAACAAAGCTGCTTGATATTGAATTAAGTGTCGGACGTACAGGGGTTATTACACCAACAGCTATATTAGAGCCTGTAAAAGTAGCAGGAACAACTGTAAGTCGAGCATCTCTTCATAATGAAGATTTAATTCGTGAGAAAGATATTAAAATTGGGGATTATGTTGTTGTAAAAAAAGCTGGCGATATTATTCCTGAAGTAGTTAATGTGTTAGTGGATCGAAGAACGGATGAGCAACAAGACTTTATGATGCCGACGCATTGTCCAGAGTGCGGAAGTGAACTTGTTCGTTTAGAAGAAGAGGTCGCTTTACGCTGTATTAATCCAAAATGTCATGCCCAAATTCGAGAAGGACTAATTCATTTTGTTGCAAGAGGAGCCATGAATATCGATGGCTGTGGAGAAAAGGTTATTACTCAGTTATTTCGTGAAAATTTAATAGTTGATGTCGCTGATTTATACAAACTTACAAAGGAACAGTTGTTAGGTTTGGAAAGAATGGGTGAGAAATCAGCTCAAAATTTATTAGAAGCGATTGAAGCTTCAAAAGAGAATTCATTAGAACGTTTACTATTCGGACTTGGAATTCGTCATGTAGGTGCTAAAGCAGCTAAAACGTTAGCACAGCATTTTGAAACGATGGATGCATTAGCGAAAGCAACCTATGAAGAATTAACCATCATCAATGAAATTGGAGATAAGATGGCCGATTCAGTCGTTACATTTTTTGAACAGCCTGAGGTGGCAGATTTACTGCAGGAGCTAAAAGCTTCGGGAGTAAATATGACATATAAGGGACCTAAAGCTATTTTAATAGAGGATAATGATTCATTTTTTGCTGGGAAAACAGTTGTTCTAACGGGAAAACTGGAAGTTCTTACACGAAATGAAGCCAAGGAAAAGCTAGAAGCCCTTGGAGCTAAGGTTGCTGGAAGTGTTAGTAAGAAGACGCATTTAGTAGTAGCTGGTGAAGATGCTGGTTCGAAGCTAACAAAGGCTCAAGATTTAGGTGTAGAAATATGGGATGAGGCGAAACTGATCGAAGAACTAAATAAATAAGAGGTGTAAACCATGAAGAAGCTCTCGTTAATAGGGTTAGCGCTATTGCTACTCTTGTCGGGATGTGCCCCTAAATATGATAGTCAAGATACGAATGTTAAGAAAACTGACGATGACAAAGAAAAGGCGATTATTCCAAAGTATCAAATTTCTGAAAACTATTATCGTACCATTTTGCCATTTGAAGCTAGTAAAGCACGAGGTCAAACTGTATCGAATTTAAATAGTCGATATGATGTAAATGAAATGGAAATGGGCTTAATGCGTATTGCACAACAAAAGTTTAGTCCAGATGATTATGTGTATAAAGAAGGACAATTTTTATCGGCAAAGACTGTGAATAAATGGCTACAACGTAAATATACAAAAGAGCAATTTGCAGAGAAAATGAAAAAAGACAAAGAATTAGAGGAATCGGATAACCTAGGATTGAATCCAATTGACCCTGGTAAGGGAGATATTGTTAAACGTAATGAAGATAATCCACTATATTTAGCACATATTTTGGAACAAGATTACATGGTTAAAAAATCAGATGATAAAGTAGGTTTGGCTGGTGTAGTTATTGGGCTTGCATTGAACTCTGTTCATTACTATCAGAAGGAACAATATGGAGACGTATTCGAAGTGAAAATTCCAGAAGATAAAATGATTGAAGAAGGTAAGAAAATTGCCGATGAAGTATTGGAACGTTTACGCAAAAAGGACGGTTTAAAAAATGTTCCGATTACGATTGCGCTTTATAAGCAAGCTGAGAAATCATCAGTTGTTCCAGGAAACTTTGTAGCTTATACGAATGTTGGTGAAGGTAGCAATCAGATTTCAAGTTGGAAAAACGTAAATGAAAAGTACTACCTATTCCCAAATGATCAAACAAAAGAAAAATATCGTGATGACCACTCAACATATATAAAATTTAAAGAAGATGTAGAAAAGTACTTCCCTAATTTTAGTGGAGTTGTGGGACGCGGATATTATATTGATGATCAGCTACAAGAAATGAAAATTGAAATTCCAATTCAATTTTATGGTAAATCAGAAGCAATTGGTTTCACTCAATATGTAACAGGATTGGTAATGGAATACTTCCCTAGCTATGTTTCTGTTGAGGTCACAGTAACATCAGTAAATGGCGTAGAATCATTAATTGTTCGAAAAGCAAATGAAAAAGAGCCATTTGTTCATATTTCTCAGTAAGTTATGTCAAGATGCCATACAGGTAAACGCTGTATGGCATCTTTTTATCTTATAAAAAAAGTATATAATTTTGGTTAAAGAAATCATTTCTCTAAGATAATAGCTATCAGATAGGACGGGTAACGTTTTTTCTTATGCTTAGAAATAGATGCGTGATGTAGGCGAGATATGATTGAATCATTGTAAAAATGAAGCGAATAAAACGAAGAAGTAAGAGAAAACGATCTGTTTAAGTAGATGACAATTGAATCCTTGATAAAATTTGTTTAAAATAAGAAAGAAAAATGAAATACAATTTGGATAGTAAGAAAAATATGAAAATGCAAAGTGAATTTACTGACTTTTCATAATAGTGGTATAATATTAGTTTGTAATATGTTCTAGTCTTTCTTGTCTAAGAAAAGCCAATAAGATGGACTAGAACCAAAAGAAATATGGAATAAAAACGTGTCCTCTTTTTCAGTAGGCTGAAAAGGAGGATTTTATGATTGAAAATTGTGACGGAGTAAAGGCTATCATATTGCTTTAGCGTGGCAAAGTTTGATAATATTAAAAGTATGGCTTTTGGTCGAATGAAAATTTTGGAGGTGTGAATAATATGTCACGTATTTCAACAGAAGATGTTAAACACGTAGCACATTTAGCTAGACTAGCAGTAACTGAAGAAGAAGTAGAACAAATGACAAAAGAGCTAGATGCTATCATTTCGTTTGCTGAACAGTTAAACGAATTAGATACGACAGATGTTAAACCAACTTATCACGTTTTAGAAATGGTTAACGTTCTGCGAGAAGATGTTGCTAAACCGGGGCTTCCGGTAGAAGAAGTAATCAAAAATGCACCAGATCATCATGATGGACTCATTCGCGTTCCATCCATCATTGAATAAGGGGGGAAGGACAATGTCACTTTTTACAAATAGTTTAAAAGAACTGCAAACTCTTTTACATAAAAAAGAAGTGAGTGTATCAGATTTAGTGGATGCGTCGTTTAAACGTATTGCTCAAGTAGATGATACAGTTGCTGCTTTTTTAGCATTAAATGAAGAAGCTGCTAGAGGACAAGCAGCTCTTCTCGATGAGGCGTTAGCAAAAGGAGAAGCTACAGGTACTCTTTTTGGAATGCCAATCGGAATTAAGGATAATATTGTTACAAAGGATCTTCGCACAACATGTGCAAGTAAAATTCTTGAGAATTTCGACCCGATTTATGACGCAACAGTTGTACAAAAGCTTAAAGAAGCTGGAACAATTACAATTGGTAAACTCAATATGGATGAGTTTGCGATGGGTTCTTCGAATGAGAATTCTGCGTATAAAACGGTTCGTAATCCATGGAATACAAATTGTGTACCAGGTGGGTCTTCAGGCGGATCCGCAGCTTCAGTAGCAGCTGGAGAAGTGTTATTCACACTTGGTTCTGATACGGGTGGATCGATTCGTCAGCCAGCCTCTTTTTGTGGTGTTGTAGGTTTAAAGCCAACCTATGGACGTGTTTCTCGTTTTGGTTTAGTGGCATTTGCCTCTTCACTAGATCAAATTGGGCCAATTACGAATACGGTTGAAGACAATGCCTTTTTATTAGAAGCAATCTCAGGTCTAGATCCAATGGACGGTACATCTGCAAATGTAGAAGTTCCAAAGTTTACAGAAGCTTTAACAGGAGATGTTAAAGGCTTACGTATCGCAGTACCTAAAGAATACTTAGGAGAGGGCGTTCAAGAAGAAGTAAGACAATCTGTTCTTGAAGCTTTAAAAGTATTAGAATCACTTGGAGCAACTTGGGAAGAAGTTTCTCTGCCACATTCTAAATATGCGTTAGCAACCTATTATTTACTTTCTTCATCTGAAGCATCTGCGAACTTAGCTCGTTTTGACGGAGTTCGTTATGGCTATAGAACACCAAATGCTGAAAACTTAATGGAAATGTATAAGCATACACGTTCAGAAGGCTTCGGTAATGAAGTGAAACGTCGTATTATGCTGGGAACATTCGCTTTAAGTTCAGGTTATTATGATGCATATTATAAAAAAGCACAACAAGTTCGTACATTGATTAAAAAGGATTTTGAAGATGTATTCCAAAGTTATGATGTAATTATTGGACCTACAACACCAACTCCTGCTTTTAAAATTGGTGAAAATACAAAAGATCCATTGACAATGTATGCGAATGATATTTTAACGATTCCGGTTAACCTAGCTGGTGTACCAGGGATTTCAGTACCATGTGGATTATCTCAAGAAGGACTGCCACTAGGTCTTCAAATTATTGGTAAGCATTTTGATGAAAGCACGGTATATCGAGTTGCGCATGCCTTTGAACAAGCAACTGATCATCATAAAAAAAAGCCACAATTGTAAGGGGTGAAGAACATGAATTTTGAAACGGTAATAGGTCTTGAAGTACACGTTGAGTTAAAAACAGATTCTAAAATATTCTCATCAGCACCGAACAAATTTGGAGCAGAACCAAATACAAATACATCAGTCATTGATTTGGGCTATCCTGGTGTTCTTCCTGTTGTAAATAAAAAAGCAGTAGAGTATGGAATGAAAGCGGCAATGGCTATTAATTGCGAAGTTGCTACTCATACAAAGTTTGATCGTAAAAATTATTTTTATCCAGACAATCCGAAAGCGTATCAAATTTCTCAGTTCGATCAGCCTATTGGAGAACATGGATATATTGATATTGAAGTAGATGGATATAAGAAACGAATTGGTATCACTCGTATTCATTTAGAAGAAGACGCTGGTAAATTAACACATGGTGTAGGTGGTAGTTCATTATGTGACTATAACCGTCAAGGTACACCACTAGTAGAAATTGTATCAGAACCAGATATTCGTACGGCAAATGAAGCATATGCCTATTTAGAAAAACTTAAATCTATTATTCAATACACAGGTGTATCAGACTGTAAAATGGAAGAAGGCTCACTTCGTTGTGACGCGAATATTTCCATTCGCCCAATTGGTCAAGAAGAATTTGGTACAAAAACGGAATTGAAAAACTTAAACTCATTTAACTTTGTGCGTAGAGGCATTGAGTTTGAAGAGCAACGTCAACGTGCAGTTATACAAGCAGGCGGTAAAATTGAACAGGAAACTCGTCGTTTTGATGAAACAACAGGTAAAACGATTCTTATGCGTGTAAAAGAAGGATCTGATGATTATCGTTATTTCCCTGAGCCTGATTTAGTAGAAATGTATATTGATGATGAGTGGAAAGCTCGCGTACGCGCAGAAATTCCAGAGCTTCCTGATGCTCGTCAAAAACGCTATGTAGAAGAACTTGGCCTACCAACATATGATGCAGCTATATTAACTGTTACAAAAGAAACATCAGATTTCTTTGAAGCGACAGTTGCTGCTGGTGCAGATGCGAAGTTAGCTTCTAACTGGATTATGGGTGATTTATCTGGTTACATGAATGCAGAAGGTAAAGAGCTTCATGACCTTCCTTTAACACCACAAGCGTTAGCTGGTATGATTGTGTTAATTGAAAAAGGAACAATTTCTTCAAAAATTGCTAAAACGGTCTTCAAAGAATTAGTTGAAAATGGTGGTAATCCAGAGGAAATCGTGAAAGCAAAAGGTCTAGTACAAATTTCAGATGAAGGTGCTTTATTAAAAATCATCACGGAAGCATTAGACAATAATCCAAAATCAATTGAGGACTATAAAGCAGGTCAAAAGAAAGCAACTGGTTTCTTAGTTGGTCAAATTATGAAAGCAACAAAAGGACAAGCAAATCCACAATTAGTGAATAAGCTTCTCTTTCAAGAAATCGAAAAAAGATAAAATAAAGCTATAATAGGTGTGAAGATTCATTGATTCTCCTCCTATTATTGAAAGAAGTAATTGTGCTTTATGATAAAGTGAGACTTCGATTAGTGAAAGACATCCTTCATTATTTTTATAAGAAGGATGTCTTTTTTAGAAGATAAGAAAGTATATAATTTTGAACTAAGACAAATGTCTGGCTTTATTTTCAAATCCGTATGTCTCCTTTTTGAAGGAATATCATGGAATGAAACTGCAAAGAGAATCACAATTTCTCTGAGATAACAGCTATACCCAAAGCACTAGTAACTGTTTTTCTTATCTATCGAAATGTAAGACATAGAGTCATTAATTTTTACTATAAATGTGAACGTGAACTTTTAAAATATGTATCTTTTTTAGCAATTAGACAATTCGTTTTGATTTTTTCAACATGAACAAGATATATTGTATATAAGGGGAGGAGAAAAAAATGGTTGTAGGGATATATATCGGTATTATATTGATTATTATTGCAGTTGTCTCATTACTTGTTAAATTTACAGATCCAAAAAAGGTAAAAAGAAGGAATAGATAAAAATACTATTTAACGGATAACCTGTGACAGGATATCCGTTAAAACAAAAGGAGGTAGGGAGGAGTGGATCTTTTATTAATCATTTGGTGCTTGGTTGGGGCTATGATGGTCGGCATAGCATTTGTTGTTCATAACAAGAAAAATTATAGTCTGATCTCTGGCTATAGCTCGTATACCGAGGAAGAAAAAAAGGAATTAGAGAAAAACGGCTATACTAGGGCAGTTGGTCGTTTTTGCTGGACGATGGCTGTATTATGGATTATGAGTATTCCTTTTATTGGATTTCATGTATCTTATAGTATAGAAGTATTTGTAAGCATTTTTCTATTGTATACAATGATTGGTTCTTTGAATTTGACGCGCTATGATGTAAAGCGGACAAAAAAACGAAATAGAATTATTTTAAGTGTTACATATGTCATTGTCATTGTCGGAATAGGAGTTCTCTTTTTTATGGGTGAGCAGGCTACTAACGTGACAATTACTGCTGATAAGATTGAACTAGAAGGAATGTATGATGATACGATTCTTATAAGTGATATAGAAAAAATGGAATTAATAGACCATCTGCCTAATGACACAATCAAATCGAATGGTTATGCTACAGAGACAAGATCACTAGGAGCATTTCATTCTAAAAAGCTTGGTCCGGGTAGACATCATGTTTTCACAAAATATCCACCTTATATTTTTATCGTTACAAAAGACAAATATTATTTACTAAATTCGAAAAAAACGACGGAAACTAAAAAATGGTTTGATGAAATAGAAGCTAAATTAAAATAAGGACGAATATTGTTTTTTTATATGTTTTCTGGAATATTTGTCATTTGGGGCGTCGATGCTATATAATTTACTTTGCAGTTGTTTGAATAACGATACTACATACAATAATAGAATGAGACGTCACTAGACTTTTACTATAAGGAATAGACGAATCTAACTAATAGGATGATGATAATGAAAAGAGCCAGATTAATATATAATCCAACTTCAGGAAGAGAAATCATTCGTAAGCATTTGCCTGATATTCTTGCAAAGCTTGAAGCGGCAGGATATGAAGCATCTTGTCACGCTACAACTTGTGAAGGGGATGCTACAGAAGCAGCCCGTATAGCTATTGAGCGAAAGTATGATGTGGTTATTGCTGCTGGTGGAGATGGAACGATTTATGAAGTAGTTAATGGATTAGCAGGTGCTGAGCATCGGCCAAAGCTTGGAATCATACCGACTGGAACGACCAATGATTTTGCTCGTGCTATTCATGTTTCTCGCTCTGTAAGTAAAGCGGTTGACATTATTGTCCAAGGGAATACGATTCCTATAGATATTGGAAAGATGAATGAAAAATATTTTATCAATATTGCAGGCGGTGGCCGATTAACAGAGCTTACATATGAAGTACCAAGCAAGTTAAAAACGATGATTGGTCAGCTAGCGTACTATTTAAAAGGAATCGAAATGTTACCTTCTATAAAAGCTGCTGAAGTTCAAATTGAATATGATGGTAAGCTTTTTGAAGGAGAAATCATGCTTTTCCTTGTAGCAAATACAAATTCAGTTGGTGGTTTTGAACGTTTAGCTCCAGATGCTTCCTTAAATGATGGGATGTTTACATTATTGATTTTAAAGAAAACGAATCTTGCTGACTTTATTCGAGTTGCGTTTCTTGCTACTCGCGGTGAGCATATTAAAGATCCTAATATCATTTATGCAAAGGCAAATCGAGTTAAAGTAACCTCAAAAGAGAAAATGCAACTAAACTTAGATGGTGAATATGGTGGAGTAGCACCTGTTGAATTTGTTAATTTACATCGCCATTTTGAAGTATTTGTACCAGAGGATTTTGTACCTGATGCATTACCACAAAAGCCTGAGCGTAATGAAATATAATATAACCTAATAAGAGAGTGTTTCTCAAAAGTTAAAGAGGACGCTCTTTTTTATGTTAAAAACATATGATTTGTGAAATTGGTGTGAAAGAAAATTGTCTTAATTAACCACTATTGATTTGTGAAGGATTCTATTATACTCAAATTGTATTGTAAGATCCTATTTTGAAAGGGTGTTAATGTGCTGCATTATCGTACGCATTACCTGGCTGAAAATAAACCTTGGGTAACGTTAATACACGGTGCTGGTGGAAACTCTGCCGTTTGGTTTAAACAATTGAGAGATTATAAAAAGCAATTTAATGTCTTACTCATTGATTTACGTGGACATGGAAAATCTCAAAAGGTCCATTGGAAGAAGGAAGATAATTTTATTACTCTTTCTAATGAAGTAATGGCAGTGTTAGATCATTTGAATATAAGAACTTCTCATTTTGTTGGGATATCTTTAGGAACTATTGTCATTCAAACCATTGCTCAGCAATATCCTAAGCGAGTAGAATCAATGGTTTTAGGTGGAGCTATTACAGGGATTAACCTTCGAACAAAGTGTTATTTAACCCTCGGACATATCGGCAAGTATGTACTACCGTATATGTGGATTTATCGCTTATTTGCTTGGATTATTATGCCACGCAAAAATCATAAAGAAGCTCGCATTACGTTTGTGGAACAAGCAAAAGGAATGTGCCAAAAACAATTTATTAAATGGTTCTCTTTAACACAAAATGTAAGCCCTTTTTTAAAGGAGCTACAACAGGATTTTAAAGACATTCCAACTCTCTTTATTATGGGAGAACAAGATTATTTATTTCTTGATTTAGTCGAGGATGTAGTCTTAAAGACGAACTATTATGTGAGATTAGAATGTATTGAAAATGCAGGTCATGTATGTAACATTGATCAATCACAAATTTTTAACGAAAAAAGCATACACTTTATGCTAAACAATAAAAATAGGATAATTCCAGTGAAATCAAGCTAAGAGGAAAGTCGTCTGCGGACGGCTTTTTTGTGTGGGAAAATGCTTAGTTACGGGAAGTTGAACCAAAATGATCAAGAGTTGAATCGTTTTCGTCGAAAGCTGAATGAAAAACAGTTAAAGTTGAATCACTTCATGGAAAAGTTGAATGAGAACAGCGGCATTATAGTTCGCTTTCTTTATTGTGGCAGGTCTTTATGGTAAAATCATGCTAGTCTGTATTAGGAATAGGCAATATGAGAGAATTTCAAAGTTGTTTAAGCTTTGAATACTCCTTAAACAATAGAAAAGGAAGTTGAACAAATGAAGAAAAATGCTCCAGTCTCGAAAAATGATATAGTGACTGTTCAATTTGAAGATTTAACGACGGATGGATCAGGGGTAGCGAAAGTAGATGGTTATCCATTATTCGTACCTTTTGCTTTACCAGGTGAAAAAGCAAAAGTTCGTGTTGTAAAAGCAAATAAAGGCTATGGCTTTGGTCGCTTAGAAGAATTAATAGAAGAAAGTCCAGACCGAGTAGAATATCCTTGTTCCCTTCATAAAGAATGTGGAGGCGCACAGCTATTACATTTAAGCTATGAAGGACAATTAAAGGCAAAAGAAAAACAAGTGCGTGATGCTTTAGAGCGTATTGGTGGGTTAAAGGATGTTAAGGTTCATTCAGTATTAGGTATGGAGAATCCATGGCAATATCGCAATAAGGTTCAAGTACCAGTTGGTGAACAAAAAGGTCGAGTTGTGGCAGGATATTATAAAAAACGTACTCATGAAATCGTAGATATGACAAACTGCGGTGTAGAACTATCTATGGATGATTCCATCGTAATTAAAGTGAAAAATATTTGTGTAAACAATGGGGTAGCTCCTTATTATGAAAAAGATCATAAAGGTGTACTTCGTCACATCGTCGTTCGTTGGGCAAAAGAAACAGGCGAGATTATGATCGTTTTAGTAACACGTACAAGAACTTTACCGAATAAAGATGAAATTGTAAAAGATATTGTCAAAGCAATTCCGAATGTAAAAAGTATCGTACAAAACATTAATGTAAAACGTACGAATGTGATTTTAGGAGATCGTTCACTTACATTATGGGGAAAAGCGACAATTACCGATACCATTGGAGATATTAAATTTGCGATTTCACCAAGATCATTTTTCCAGGTGAATCCTGTTCAAACAAAAGTGTTATATGACAAAGCATTAGAATTTGCTGGTTTAACAGGAGAAGAAACTGTAATCGATGCTTATTGTGGAATTGGAACAATCTCACTGTTCTTAGCTCAAAAAGCGAAAAAAGTGTACGGGGTTGAAATTGTTGAAGATGCTGTCCGTGATGCACGTGAAAATGCGAAAAGCAACAACATTACCAATGTAGAATTTGAAGCAGGCCCGGCAGAAACAGTTATTACTGAATGGTATAAAGAAGGTATTAAAGCAGATGTTATTGTAGTCGATCCACCACGTAAAGGCTGTGAAGAATCATTATTGAATACTATACAAGCTATGAAACCGAAGAAGGTCGTATATGTTTCATGTAATCCAGGAACATTAGCACGTGACCTCCGTATCCTAGAAGATGGTGGCTATCAAACTTGTGAAGTTCAGCCGGTTGATATGTTCCCGCAAACGACACATGTGGAGACGGTCGCGTTGTTAGAGTTGGTATAATAGTGTTTTCAAGATGTTTTACCTTGGTATTTTAGTCATTTGCCACCTATTTGCCACCGTGTTAAATGGCATGGTGGCAATACTATTCTTCGATGAAGTTTTCGAAAGTTTTAATACTTGTTTCTTCCATCGATTCAGTAACGTGGGAATATGTGTCTAGAGTAGTACTAATTTTGTCGTGTCCTAATCTTTTTTGAACATATTTAATATTGACCCCAGCTTCTATAAGCATTGTTGCGTGGGTATGTCTCAAAGAATGAAAATTAAAAGGTATCATTAATTCATAATTAATTACCCTACTAAGGTATTTTATTGTGTCCATTGTTACTATTTTCCCGTTTTCTCTAGTGCATACATAATCTGACTCTATATAGTATTCGCCATATTTCTCTTTGTTTTCTTCTTGCTTATTTTTATGCTTTTTTAGTATTTCAAGAAGCTTAGCTCCAATTAATATATTCCTTTTTGATGCTGGAGTTTTGGGAGTACCAATGTCAATTTTTCCTTTTTTTAAAATCATAATACTTCGTATTTTAATGATTTTTTTTTCGAAATCTACGTTACTCCATGTTAAACCGCATACTTCTGATGCTCTCATGCCTGTATGAAAAGCAATTTGCAGAGGTATATAGAAAGTGCTATTCTCTGGGAATCTGTTCATTATACAAGCAAAATCATCTTTACTGATAATTTTTAAATTATCATCATCAAAATCTTTACTATATGAAGGTAATTTTACTTCTTCTGCTGGGCTATTTTTAATAAACTTATACGGTTTATTTGCCATACGAAATCCTTTTTTTATTACCCCTAACATAGCTGCAACACTACTTTTTGCATACCCCTCAAGATATTTTTTATTAATGAACTCTTGTAATCTTTTTGAAGTAACTTGTTTTAGTTTTAAACTTCCGAAGGAGGGTACAATGTGACCATCAATGATTCTTCTGTAGTATTGTTGAGTGTTATATTTACAATTTGTAAGCACGTAATTATCAAACCAATAATTAAAATAGTCAGCAACACTTATATTCGATTCTAATAAAGGTGATCCTGTATTTTCTAATTCAGCGATAGCGTTTCTTAAAGCTATTTGTGCTTCTTTTTTTGTTTTGCCTCCTTTGCGTTCTATTTTTTTTCTTTTTCCATCTATTTTCCCTGCTTCAAAATAATAGTACCAAGAACTACCTCTTTTTCTAACTCCGCCTTGCATGAAATCACTCCTAAAATCCTAATTTTAGTTTTAATAATTCAATAGGTATGTTCGTGTGTTGGCTGATTGCTTCTAAGTTATTGAAATTAGCTAGGTACTCATTCCATAAGTCATCAGGTAATAGAAGTTCTACCGTAAATAAATTAGCTTCTTTTTCTAGTTTTGACACTGAAAACATCGTGTCTCTTCTAAGATGCGGAGTGTTAAATCGTGGATGCAAAACACTATGTCCTAATTCATGATAACAAGTAATATCTTTTTCAATGTCGCTTAAATTTGAATTAATAAAAATCCACTTTGTTCGTTTTTCATACTTGTAGAATCCTAATATTTCACGATGTAGATCCCACATTACTATATGCACATTTAAACAATCGGCTAGTTCGTACGGATTGCTTGTATTGTATTTCTTAATAAGATGTTGAACTATGTTTCTGACGTAGTATTTCACAAATGACACTCCGATCTAATTTCACTTACGGTGTTTTTTAGGTGTGTACTTCTTATTAATGATTTTTGTTTGAGTAACTATATATTCCATTGCAGACATGAGCGATTCCTTGGCTTCATCGCTCATCGGTTCACCAGAAAACATCAACCCGTCTGAATCAGTAAGGTCGTTTCGTATTTCGATAATTCTCTTCTCAATATCGTCTCGGTCTTTTTTAGATAGAGTAGATATTATTGTAGTTGTGTCTTCTGATTCATTTAATAAATAATCAGTTGTTACACCAAAATAGTCAGCAACTTTTTTCAATTTATCTGCTGATGGGTAGGCCTTATCCCATTTCCTAATAGTTCCATTACCAAACTCAAGATCTCTTTCCAACGAAGCAATTGTTTTTTTTCTTTGTTTACACAAATATTTAATCTTTTGCACCAAAGTCATTATCTGTCACCTCTCGGCATTTGAAAAAAATAGTCTGTAGACTAAAAATAGATGTTGACAATTAGTCTGTAGTCTATTAAGATTCAAATATAAGCTTTTTTATTTGCAGAAAATACAGCGAAAATTGAAAAAATACAAACAATAATGCGCTGGGGAGCGATATGTTTTATTTTGTCATTTTCTGTATCTTTGCCTGCTTATATATTAGCATATAGTCTAATTTTCAGTCAATGAATTAGCGAAAATTTTCTCATGTAAATTTTTAGGAGGTGATGAAGGTGGATAAAAAGCAATTTCAAATCAGCGTTAAAACGGGACTAATTATTAAAGAAATGACATTAACAGAAGTCGCGAAAACAGTCGGAATTTCAGTTTCTTATTTGTCGGACATAGTTAAAGGTAATAGAAAAGGCGAAAAATACAAGAAAAAAATTTCTGAAATCCTTGGATTTAATTATCAGTGAAATGAAGGTGAACAATATGGAAGTTCTATTTACAGTAAAGGAAGTGTCAAAACTTTTTAAATGTAATACCTCTTTAGTTTATGCACTTATTAAAGGCGGACATTTAAATGTTCTGAAGCTTGGGCAGCTAAAAGTTCCAAAATATGAAGTTGATGATTTTCTTAAAAGAAATATAGGTAAAGATTTTTCTGATTTGGATAATATAAAGAAATTTGAAATGAATTCAGCAAAATAATTTTTTTTACCACTATTGCAGAATTTGAGGAAAGATTTAAGTTCTAAAAATCAAAAGGAGGAATGTAGTTGGATATTTCTGAATTATGTGGATTTTATATGTTTCTGGTTGCCGCACTTGGTATTGGAATGATGATTGGGGGATTACAGAAGGAGGGAAATGAGTGAGAGAATACTATCTCTTATCACTAAAGTGGTCAAAAGGTGATCAATATATATGGTGGGGGCCTAATAATTCTGGTTATTACATGGACATAAAAAAAGCAGGAATTTATACAGAAGAAAAATTAAATAAAAACAAGATCTATTACAATAATACTGGTGTGATGCCAGTTCCTGTTGAAGTAGTTAACAAAGCTGATTGTCAAAAAGTAATAGTGGCAAACTCTGATAATTATAATTTGTTTGGGATACACGAACATCTGAAAACTGCTAAAGAATATTAGGGAGGTAAATGAATGAACGAATTAATTAAAACATCAAATGATAAAAATGGAGACATTATTATTAGTGGTCGTGAGTTGCATGAGTTTTTGGGAGTGAAAACCAGATATAATGACTGGTTTGAAAGAATGCTTGCTTTTGGATTCGCAGAAAATGTAGATTATATTACTCTTACTCAAAAAAGAGTAACAGCTCAAGGAAATAGCGTAGAACAATATGAACATCATTTGAAATTAGACATGGCAAAAGAAATATCAATGATTCAACGTACAGAAAAAGGTAAACAAGCTAGACAGTATTTTTTACAACTTGAAAAAATGTGGAATAGTCCAGAAATGGTTATGAAGCGAGCTTTAGAATATGCAGATAAAAAAGTATTAGAGTTATCTACAAAAATAGAAGAGGACAAGCCTAAAGTATTCTTTGCTGAAGCTATTTCAGTTAGCAAAACTTGTATTCTAGTAAAAGACTTAGCGATTTTATTAGCTCAAAAAGGAATTGAGATAGGACAACAGAGGCTATTTAAATGGCTTAGAGAAAATGAGTATCTTTGTAAAAGTAAACCATTTTGGAATAAACCAACACAACGATCTATGGAACTGAGTTTATTCGAAGTTAGCACGCATATTCATACTGGAAGTGATGGAGTTCCGAATACAAAGTACACACCTAAAGTAACAGGAAAAGGTCAAATCTATTTCATAAATAAGTTCTTGGAAAAGAAAAATGCCTAGTTGCTGCAACAACTAGACAGGTTGATTTGTTAATTCTAATGTTCTTGTGGTCAATTATATATCAACTATTGACTATTGACTACATGGAACGTTTATTCGGTATTAAGCATCTTGGAGGTGTAAAGATGCATCAAGGGTGGATTAGTTTACACAGGAAGATTCAAGATCATCCTTTGTTTTTAGAAAAAAGATCATTTTCAAAGTTTGAAGCATGGATTGATTTATTATTACTTGCTAATCACAAAGATAATAAAGTGCTTCTTGGAAATGAATATATAGTGGTCGAAAGAGGTAGTTTCATAACATCTGAATTAAAGCTTATGGATCGTTGGGGATGGTCAAAAACTAAGGTAAGGTCGTTTTTAAAATTATTAGAAGAAGACTCTATGATTGTTAAAAAAACAGACAAGAAAAAAACCACCTTAACCATATGTCACTACAGCGATTATCAAAATTCAGAAACCACAAAAGAACCACAAAAGAACCATAAGGAGACCACAAAAGAACCACAAAAAGACACAAACAATAATGTTAATAATGATAACAATGAAAATAATGATAATAAAAAAGATATAAATCATAAGCAAGCTTATGACGAGTCGTCAATTTATTTTCAATTAGCTAATTTCTTATTTCAAAGAATACTAGAAAACAATCCAGAACATAAAAAGCCTAATCTTCAAAAATGGGCTAATACAGTTAGATTGATGATGGAACGAGATAAACGAACTGAAGAACAAATTAAATTCCTTATAAATTGGTCTCAAAACGATTCTTTTTGGCAGGGGAACATCTTATCAATGGACAAGTTAAGAGATCAATTTGACCGACTTGTAGTTCAATGCAAGCGAGATAAACAGAACAAACCAAGTAGAGGATATCAACGTCAAGAAATCGTTCCAGATTGGCTTAAAAACCAAAATAACAGTACTCCAACAGAGGAACATAATCCTGACTTTGAAGCAGAAGCAGAAGCCCTAATGAAAGAGTTGCAAGAAAAATACTAAACTAAGGTGATAATTGTGAAAAGTCCGGTAACTATTGAAACAATGGCAATTAGTCACATTGAAGATACTCATATGGTACATAAGCGTATAGGTGTTTATGTACCTCTTGATGAAGAAGAATTGAATTGGAATTGGGATATAAGAGATGTTAAAGAGTTTGATCGGTCCTTTAATGCTGGAATGAATATTTTTGAGTTAGCTGAAAAGTTTAATCGCTGTATTGATGAAGTTGCAATATTAATTCTAGATCGTGGCCGTAAAGGAAAGTTAAAAGGAGTGAGAGATTTTGCAAGTAGAAACAATGTGGTCAACGACTAGTGGATTGCCAGCCATACTTCAAAAAGGTGAATTCCTAAAGAAATCTGAGATTGAATTACTTATTGAAGATGGTGTGCCTAAGTTAGCTATTGCTGAAGCAGTAGGAATGGAACCAAAAGAATTTAATGAATTACTTAAAGCGTGGTTTGGAAAGGTTTTGAAGCATGATTTATCTCATATCACTCCTGAGAAATATAACGAGGTTAGAGATAAATTTCGAAATGAAATAGAGATTGCTGAATACTTCGGAGTAACACGCGAACAATTAGCGTCTAAAAAACAACGATGGAGAAATGCAGGTATTTATATCGGTGAGCGTAAGAAACGAAGAAATATTGATAAATAAGGAGTGTTTGATGTGACTAATAAAAATACTGAGTACTTAGAGTTATTAAATGAAATCAATAAATGCATCGAAGTTAATCCTGAATTATTAAATAGATTATCAAAATTCGTTTTTGACTTAGAAGAAGAGAGACAGCAGTTGCATGATGCTGCTGGAGATACTGAGAACGAATTATCTAAAAGTGCAGATACAATAATCGATTTAAAATCTGAAAATCAAGATCTATTAGCAGAGAATCATAGATTACAAGAAAACGTTCGTTCTTACATTCGTGATTCAGAGTTATCAACTAGTACTAATAATCAACTTAGAAGCATGATGGAGGAAAAGCATAAAGAGAATGTAACATTACGAGCAGCGTTAAAGGCGGTGCTGTAAATGGATTTTGAATCAGCGATTAAACATGTTCGTGATGTATATGTTAATTTTCCTCGTCAGTATGAGCAGTTAGAAAAAGATTTGAAACAGTTAGAGTTAGAACAACAAGATTTACTTCATTTAATCGAATTTAAGGCTTTCAATGCTTCTGAAGGTTATAAGTATAGTAAAGATTTACAACGTATCAGAAATGAACGTAGGAAAGTTAAGGATACATTAGAACTATTAAAGCCAATTATGGAATTAAACAAATTTCCTCAAAAGCCTTCTGAAAAGAATCTGAATAAATCATTAGGTGATCTTCGGAAAATTGCTTATGAACATGGTGGGCGTACTTATAGAATGAGAGTTCGTGATGATTTACAGGAGTTGGTCAATAAATGATTAGGAGAGTGCTAGAACAAGGTTATCATTCGATTGATCATGAAAGATTGGTTGCTATTACTATTTTTGAATCTGGTGTAGATAAAGAAATGGTTAAGCAAGAGAATAGGTTCAGTAAACGCCATGGTGTTTTGGTCGGTAATGGCGAAGTATTTGAGTTTAAGTAAAACGTTGAATATTTATTATGCGAAATACGATTTATATTTAGTTACTAAAAAACGAGGAGGATTAATCATGGATTTAAATAAAATGGTCGTTGCTAGTTTGGCAAAAATGGAGTCTGAGGGAAAGGTGCAAGAGATTGTTGATAAACATGTTGCTTCAACTGTTAATGATATTGTAAAAGACTTGTTTGGTAATTGGAGTGATTTTTCTAAGGAGCTTAAAAACACAGCAAAAGAAGCTCTACAAATTAATTTCAAAGATTTAAATCTATCATCTTATAATCATTTAATTTTAAAAGCTATTAAAGATAAGCTAGACGATGAAATTACAAATCAAGGTGTTGCACAAGTCAAAAATCAAATTGAGGGATTGTTAACTGATACAAAGCGTGAATACAAATTGTCAGAACTGGTTGAGGAACTAGCTGAGGAAATCAAGGATTTAGACGAAATCGGTTATGATGAATACCACGAAATGACACTTCATGTAGATGATCCTTACGGTTCATACTGGATAGGGCTAGATGCACGAAATGATATTAGCGAATATTCTTGTAAGTATAGATTGCACGTAAGTAAAGAAGGTGAATTGTACTCAGTTAAGATCAACGACGAAGAGTACAGTAGAAAACGTTTAATTCAAGATTTTGATATTAAGGCTGTAATGTATGGTCTTCACGGTCTCGAAGAAACATTATTTAAGATTTATGTAAGTGGGGCTAAATTGATTATTGATGAAGATAACTGCGAATTAGAAATCACTAATCCTGAGTATGATTAATCATTTTAAATAGGGGAGGAATGAACACGGATAAAACAAAAACGCTCTCTTCCTAGAGGAAGAAAGCGATTATTGCCAAGACAAACCCTAAAAGGATTTTAAGCGCCTTGTTGGAGAATTTTAAGTGGAACTCCATAAATCCACCTCCCTAATGTTGATTGCCTTTCCCGGGCAAGCCCAGGGAACTGCTAAACATTACGGGATAAGAAAATTATACCATTTTATTTATGTGTGTCTAGTATATTTTGTTTTGTTTGATAGATACAAAAGATTATTAAGTTTCATAGTAGACATAAACTGTGAAGGAGGGAAAAAATTGAGGGAAGTAGTGCAACACTGTTTATATAGACACTTTAAAGGTGGATTGTATTATGTTATCGGTGAAGCTTGGCATTCTGAAAATATGCAAGAAATGGTGGTTTATCACGCTTTATACGGTGATAACCATATGTTGGTTAGACCTAAAAAAGAATTCCTTTCGTTTGTTGAAGATGGTAAAGAAAACCCAACAGGTCAGAAGTACCGTTTTGAAGTATTTCAAGACTAGTGAGCAGTTCGTTAAACATATGACCAATTATGTGAAGAAAGGGGTATGAAGTGCATGGTTTGGAATGTGTCAGTAGAAAAAAGTAAAGGTAATATATTTGGTTATTTATTTGAAGCTGAAACAATCGATGAAGCTATAGAACAAGGGAAGCAATTTGGCATCGTTATTAGTGCGAATATTAGTGAAGAAATGAATGATTGAAAGTCCTATAACGTAGATTATGTGAAGCAAGGAAAAGAGAAATAATAAATATAAATCAAGCCCAAAATAGATTTCCATAGGTCCTCAAAAACCAATATATAACCAATTAAAAATAAATAGGAAATAAAAATCCATATAAAATAAAGGTCATCATTGTATTTAAGTGCCATATATCCATTTGTAACAAATAAAGAAGTTAGAATAATCAGTATTATGGCCACGCTATTAAGAAAAGTTAGAAGAAAAATTAAAAACAAGACAAAAATTATTACTGAAGATATATAGATAATTGGGTTTTTCATATTTAACTCCCTCTTTATTATTAGCAGGAAATTACATTGAATTTGATAATCAATAGTTTAATTATTTGTGTATTATACGTGGTAATTTTGTGATTAGTTTAAAAAAAAAGAAGTTATCATGAACAAAAGACATATTATGTGTAACACAATTTGTAATATGTTTCCTAAATAAATGGAGGTAACAAATGAGCCAATTAAAAAATAAATACAAAAAGAACCGGAAACAGTTCAAGACTGAACTACTTGAGAGAATGAATAATAATCGTGCTTTTGCAATGCTCATTATTGAAACATATACAGCATGGCACCATAGAAGGCATATTACAAAGATATGGGCAATGTTCAGGAACCCTGAATTTAAAGTGTTTCAAGATGCCTATACTAAGAACCTTTTCGGTAAACATCTAACTGGTAGAGATGACATTTGGAGGTCTTTATACTTTGCCGATAAGGAGTTACATGATAAATACAAATATTTAATACCTGAAGTTTATGCGATGGGAGATGCTTTAGCTGTTGCATATAGGATTTTGAAATCTAAATAGGGGAGGAAGAAAGATGCTTAAGAAGGGCGATATAGTCGTTATGCATACTTGTGGTGAAGCTGAACATTATAATGGCAAACTATGGGCTTGTAAGACTGATGAATATATAAATTGTGAAGGTCAAGGAGTTTATGAGCAGAAGCTTGTTTTTTTAGAAGGATTTAGTGGCTCTTTTCTTACTAAATATTTGCAAAAGGTTGATGTAACTCCATATGTTGAAGAATTAAGTAGATTGTATGATGCTCGTTATTCAGAAGTAAGTGATCAACTTGAACATTGTCTTGTATGCAATAAAAAAGTCGATATTGAAAAAGATGAATTTGAGCTAGATGTTGAGGGCGGGGTATGGTGTAAGAATTGTATCGGTAAAAAAGAGTGTGATTATTGCGGTGAATACGTGGATAAATTGCGGCCGTCACCATTCATGGGCGATAGTGGAATGATGTGTAAGCAGTGCTGGAATTTAACCAAAGAAGAGTACGCAGCTTCGCAAGATGAACATATACCAGATTTCGAGGATTATCCTCATTTTAAATAAATACAAGAGTTTCATAGTAGACACATATTATGAAGTAAATGAAGGAGTGGAGAATATGAAAAATTTAGTATTACGTGTAAGTGGATTAGGTAACAAAATATATGCAGGTACTATCAACAAGAAAAATCCAAGCATCATGAACGATAGCAGAAAGGATGTTACAGACGAAGCTATTAAAGCGGTATTTCAGCATCTTAAGGAAGAGCATAGAAGAAATAAAAGGGGTTCGAAGTCATTCGGATATGGATTCGAAGGAATGGGAGAAATTCATTTCCATCCACCAGTAGAAAACAAATAATGGTGTCGCATTACGTAGATGATGCGTAACAAAACTATAACAATATCTAAAATAATACCTATGTGGGTATTTTAAAGGGGAATAAATATATGATGAATCGTGTGGTCCTTGTAGGACGTTTAACAAAAGATCCAGAGTTGAAATATACACAAAATGGTGTGCCTGTTGCTACATTTACACTTGCTGTAAATCGTAACTTTAAATCTGAAGGAGAACAACAAGCAGATTTTATAAACATTGTAGTTTGGAGAAAGCCAGCAGAAAACGTAGCTAACTTTTTAAAGAAAGGTAGTTTAGCTGGAGTAGATGGACGTATTCAAACACGTAATTATGATGGACAAGACGGGAAAAAAGTTTACGTTACTGAAATTGTAGCTGAGAGTGTTCAGTTTTTAGAGCCTAGAGGTCAAAACAATGAATCTAATACAAATACTCAACAAAGACAAAATAACTCAAATAGAGGCAGTTATACACGAGTTGACGATGATCCATTTGCTAATGGTGGGCAAACAATTGATATAGGTTCGGATGGTTTACCGTTCTAAAAAATATAAAAATTTTTAAAAATTAGGGAGAGATAAATATGTTTAAAGAAATGAAAGCGATGTTGTTAATTCAAGTAATTATAAGTTTAGTAATTAGATTTGTGATATTTACTAGTGTTTCTTTTGGAGTTTATTTGGTTATCGGGAAGGTTTTCAATTTAAGTGTTAATTATTCGATTCCGTTTGGTGTAGCGATTGGTTTAACTATTACTGCTGCTGTATCGACATTTCTTCAACTTAGAGCATTTAATCGTGCTGGTGAATTTATGGATAAACAATGGGATGAATGGGATTAATCAATGAATCTTAAAAAATGTACATTGGGCCAACTTTATTGTTTGGCCCGAGAATCAGAATATCGGAATGAAGCATTGTTGGAAATGGAGGTAAGGCTAGATGAATTTAGAAAAGATGTTTGAAGCTCAGAAAAAACTTCATGATCACATCGGCTATAAAGGTGAAGATAAGTTTGGAAAAGACATTGCTGCTTTAATTAGTGAAATTGGTGAATGTTTGAATGAATGGCGAGGTCATAAGTATTGGAGTAATAACCAAGAGTCTGTTAAATACGTTATTGTGGATTGTTCAGAATGTGATGGAAAAGGCGTTTATTTAGATTATGGTGATGATGCATTTTATGAGTGTTCATTATGCAACGGTTTAGGTAAAGAAGGAAAAGAAAAAAATAGAGTTTTAGAAGAATACACCGATATTTTAACAATTGTTTTAGAAATTGGTTTGAATTATGAATACACAAATATTAATTTTTGTGAATTAAAAAATGATTTATGGATGTATCAGAAGTTTGATATTTTAAACACTTTTCTGCTATTTATCAAAAGATGTAATGATTTAATAATGGACGAAGAAACTGACGAATATTACTGGTTATTATTTAATGTTATTGATTTAGGCAAAAAACTGGGATTTTCGTGGAACGAAATTGAACAAGCCTATTACGAGAAAAATAGAATTAATCACGAACGTCAGGAGAACGGATATTGAAATTAATCATTGAAGGTGAACCAGTTGCACAAGGTAGACCTAGATTTTCAACAATAAATGGACATGCTAGAGTATATGATCCAGCTAAGAGTCGTAACTATAAAAAACTAGTTCAGAGCGTGGCAAAACGTCATGTCTCTGAACCACTAGATAGAGAAGTTAGGTTAGTAATCGATGTTTATAAAAGCATTCCTAAGTCATTCACCAAAAAGAAACGTTTAGAAGCTGTAGAAGGACGAATAAGACCAATAACTAAGCCTGATATTGATAATTACATCAAAGGAATTTTAGATGGCTTAAACGGTGTTGTATGGATTGATGATAATAGGATTGTTAGTTTAACAGTTAATAAGTTTTATAGTGAACATCCTAGAGTTGAAGTAGAAATTATTTAAGGATGTGAAGTAATGATATTAAACATTGTATATCTTCTTATTGGTGTAATCATTGGCATATTTACAATTGGGATTTTTTCAGGACAAGCATATGACAAGGGATATAAAGATGCTAAGAGAGATTTGACAAATGGAGTGTGATCAGATGAATACTTTTCAAATATATAGTGATCTGCTTTTGGATATAGATATATTAACTGAGCAAATTGAATTATCAAGAAGAGAACAAAAGCAATGGTGGATAGGTGGTAGATTAAATAATACAGTTCCTCTTGATAATGCAGCAGCGCGAACTGATAAGTTATCAGATAAAATAGAGCAAATGGAAAAGGAATTACAAGTTAAAACAGAACGAGCGAATCACTTGAAGATACAATTGAACAAATATCAAGGCTTAGAATATAAGGTGTTTTACAACAGGTATATTGAAGGGAAAACACTAGTACAAATATCGGATGAATTAGGTTACAGCTATCAATATATTAAAGAAGTTGCAACTAGAGTAAGGATTAAAGAACCTACTGTCAACATACAGACATCTTGATTTGTATGTAATAAAATGTAATTATAGAAAATCTCATTTAGTGATAATTCTATAATTTGATAAGCCATGAAATATATATCCTGCACATAGAAAGAGTCGTCAATAAAAGGCGGCTCTTATTTTTTATTCTTTGTAAACTGTTCATCTAAACGAATAACAATCAACTAATAGTGAATACGTGTTGCGTTTTAGGTGGGCGGTTTAGAGTGAATAAATAGGAAAAAGATAAATAAAGAACAATGGTTTCTACTTAAAGAGGTGAGTGTCTGTGAATCTTGTACAACCAATAAGGGATAAGGAACTTATTCAAGAGATAAAAGAATATCTAAAAGCTAATAATGAAAGAAACTATATCCTTTTTCTTTTTGGAATTAACACTGGTCTTAGGATTTCAGACATTCTTAATTTAAGAGTAAGAGATGTTCAAGGTTGGAATGTTTTTGTACGTGAGAAAAAAACCAGAAAAACAAGAGAAGTAAAGATGCCTACAGAGTTAAAGAAAGCTGTTAGGGAATATGTTAAAGGTAAACCGAAATATGAGTTTCTTTTTAAAAGTAGGAATGGTAAGAATAAACCAATCACGAGAGGTATGGCTTATAAGATTCTTCAAGATGTTGCAGAGGAATTTGATTTAGAGCGTATTGGTACCCATTCATTTAGAAAGACATATGGTTATCATTTTTATCAGCAATTTAAAGACGTCGTTGCTTTGCAAATGATGTTTAACCATACAGATCAGAAAGAAACACTTCGTTATATAGGTATTCAACAAGACAGCTTAAACGCCTATCAAACAAAGTATAAGATTTAAACCTTATTTTAATGCTTTTTTCAATTAGCTACAAAATAGTATTGTGTAATTGTAAAATTCATGTGCTTATAACTATTGATATTAAAGGATTTTTCAAACCTAGTGAATTATACAGAATCTAGTATATAGATAATTCAAATAGCTAAACAATAAATGATAATGATTAAATTCAAGATATTGGAGGAAGAAAGATGGATTGTGAAGAGAAAGAAATATGTAAAACATGTTTATTCTTTGAGCTATGTAAAGAAGTGAAACTACCTTATTGTGATGAAAAAGATTACGTGAAGGAGAAATCTAGTATATAGATAATTCAAATAGCGACACAATGTTGGATGTGTTTGCTAAGACACATTATGTGAAGGAGTGAAGTAATGCTTAAATATCAATTACTTGATTGGTGGTTTGATAAGGGTAATAAAAATCTTTCTATCCTTAATTTCAAACAAATTCGCAAACAGAATTTTGAAGAATACGGAAATGACCATCATATTAATATCAAACGTAGATGGGGTATTCATACTAATGGAGCTAAGAAAGGCAATCCAAAACATTCTTGTTTAGATTGGAGTTTAGATTTAGGACATATCCATATTAACTACACAAACTTCAACTATAACCATAAATACAGAACAAAATAGCAATGTCACATAACGTAGATAAAAAGTAATTATGAGGATGAACAAGTAATGGCAAAAGAATGGGCTAAGAGATTCTATAAAAGCAAAGCATGGAGACAGTGTAGAGATAGTTATATTAGCAAGGTGCATGGATTATGTGAGAGATGTAAGCAACCAGGTAAGATACTACATCATAAAGAATACTTAACACCTAATAACATTGATGATCCATATGTATCTCTTAATCATGATAACCTTGAATACTTATGTCAGGATTGTCATAACAAAGAACATCATGAGAAGTATAGTCCAGTTCGTAGTGATGTGATGTTTGATAAGGAAGGTAATCTTGTAAAGGTTGGTGAAGGAGTATGAAAGAATTTGAGGTTGTTTGTAAAGTAACAAATGGAACCGTTACAACTATAGAATGTGATTATCCATATAAATATTATCCAACTGCTAGAAGATGGTTAAGAATAACTCGTCCAATAACAAACGTAACTATTTATAAAGAAAAAGAATTAGCATAGCCCCCCTTAAAATTAATTTATTTTAACCTGACGGGGACCGAGAGGGGACCTTCGAGGAATACACAGGTCATTTTTATAAGGCCCCCCTCCCAAAAACTCAGCGATTTCACAAAAAAAGGTGGTGTTTTTTATGACAACAAGAAAAGTTCTTCCTAAAGAACGAGCAATTAAAAAAGAGATAAAAAGACTTAACGATCTTTTTAAAGATTTAGAGGAAAATAAAAAATCAGCAGTAGAAGGGTTAATTCAAGAAGCTGCTTTTATGAGAGCTACGCTAAATGAGTTAAAAGATGATATTAATAAGAATGGACCAATTGACGAAATGGAACAAGGTGAGTATTCCATATTGAGAGCTAGTCCAGCAGTTACTACTTATAACGCAATGATACAAAGATATACTACAGTCATGAAAGAAATTATTGGACTTTTTCCAAAGGATATACAAGTTCCTGAAGATGATGGTTTTGAATCATTTGTGATGAATAGATGAAGCGCTATCCATTAGTATACAATCCAATAATTGATTATTATACCCGAATTGAATCTGCAGAAGTGATAGTTTCGAATAAAGTAAAGCGTATCTATAAAAAACTTGTATCTGATATTTATGACGAGAAATGTGAATATGAATATAGTAATCAACGAGCTAATCATGCTATTGAGTTTATAGAAAATTATTGTAAACATTCTAAAGGTAAATGGGGCGGACAACCAATAGAATTGGAACTGTGGCAAAAAGCTTTTATTGCTGCATCATTTGGTTTTATTCATAAAATAGACGGAACACGCAAATATCGTGAAATCTTACTAATAGTTGCGCGTAAAAATGGTAAGTCAACAATTGCATCCGGTATTGGTTTATATTTAATGGTTGCTGATGGTGAACCAGGTGCAGAAGTTTATGCTGTTGCAACAAAAAAAGATCAAGCTAAACTAGTTTGGATAGATGCCAAACGAATGGTAAATAAATCTCCTATACTTAGAAAACGTATTAAGCCATTAGTCAGTGAATTAAGAGCAGATGCGTTTGATGCATCATTTAAACCACTTGGTTCTGATTCTGAAACATTAGATGGTCTTAATGTTCATGGAGCAATGATGGATGAAATTCACGCTTGGAAAGACAAGAATTTATATGATGTTATTGTCGATGGAACTTCAGCTCGTGAGCAACCAATGATATTTATGATAACTACAGCAGGAACTATTCGTGAATCTGTATATGATATGAAGTATGAAGAAGCTGAAATGTTACTAAATGGATTTGATGATGAAAACGGGTATAAAGATGATCGCTTTTTACCTATCATTTATGAATTAGATAAAAGGGAAGAGTGGACAGAACCTTCTAATTGGAAAAAAGCTAATCCTGGACTAGGAACAATAAAGAAAATTGATCAATTAGAAACAAAGGTTAATAAAGCAAAAGCAAATTCTCTTTTGGTTAAGAACTTATTAACAAAAGACTTCAATGTTCGGGAAACATCTAGTGAAGCATGGTTAACGTTCGAACAATTAAATAATAAAGCTACTTTTGATATAGCAGAACTAAAACCTAGGTATGGAATAGGTGGTGTGGATTTATCTTCTACAACCGACTTAACCGCAGCCAAGGTTATTTTTATGCTTCCAAACGATAAAACAGTTTATGTTGTCCAAATGTATTGGTTACCTGAGGACCTATTAGAACAAAGAAGTAAAGAAGATAAAATACCTTATGATTTATGGCACGAGCAAGGATTGTTAAGAACGACACCAGGTAATTCTATTCATCCCAAATTTGTAACAGAGTGGTTTTTAGAGGTTCAAAACAAGTTAGATATTTATATTCCTTGGATTGGTTATGATGCTTGGAGTGCGAAGTATTGGGTTGAGGAAATGGAAAATAACTTTGGTAAAGAAGCAATGATACCTGTTATTCAAGGTAAAAAGACATTATCTATTCCAATGCGCAAATTAGGCGCTGATTTAGAAGCGAAAATCATTAATTACAATAATAATCCTATTGATAAATGGTGTTTAAGTAATACTGCTATTGAAGTTGATAAGAATCTAAATATACAACCTTCTAAAACTAATAATCAACGGAGAAGGATAGATGGTACTGCTGCGTTATTGAATGCATATGTTATTCTTCAAGAAAAATATAACGAGTATACAAACATTATTTAAAGGAGGTGAGATAGTGGGAATACTCAACAGATTTAAAAACCGTTCTGTCACTGTATCGAAATATAAAATGATTACAGATGAGGGTAACGGTTTTTTTGCGTGGAATGGAAACATATATAAAAGTGATATTGTACGTTCTGCTATTCGTCCTAAGGTGCGTGCGATTGGTAAAACAGTAGCCAAACATATAAGAAATGATAAAAACGGTATAAAAGTCAACCCAGAGCCTTATATGCGTTTCTTATTAGAAGAACCTAATCCGTATATGACAATGCAACAGTTACTTGAGAGAACCATTACACAACTTGAACTAAATAATAATGCTTTTATCTTTATTGAACGTGATGAATATGGTTATCCAATCAATTTATATCCAATCAATAGTTCTTCTGTGGAAGTGATAACAGACGAACGAGGTTATTTGTATTACCGATTCGATTTAAAAGGTGGTAAACGAGTCGTTTTTAAGCATGAAGATGTAATGCATTTAGGGAAAGATTATAACGAAAATCAATTCTTTGGTGATAGTAACGCTGATTCATTAGCTCCGTTAATGGAAATTGTGAATACAACAGACCAAGGTATTGTTAAAGCTATCAAAAACTCCAATGTTATTCGCTGGTTGCTTAAATTCAATCAAACATTAAGACCAGAGGATTTAAAAGCTCAATCGAAACAATTCGTGGATGATTTTCTATCTAGTGAATCAGAATCTATTGGAGCTGCAGCTACTGATGCAAAAATGGATGCTGAACAAGTAGAACCGAAAGATTACGTTCCAAACGAAAATCAGATGCAGAAGACATTACAACGAATTTACTCATTCTTTAATACGAATGAAAAGATTGTACAAGCTAGTTACGATGAAAATGAATGGATTTCATACTATGAATCTAATATTGAACCAGATGTATTACAACTATCTTTGTTGTTTAGTAGAAAATTATTTACTCGTAAAGAAAGAGCATTTGGAAACAAAATCATGTTTGAGGCTTCTGATTTATCATTCGCTTCATTAAAAACGAAAATGCAATATGTGAATAGTGGTATTGATAGAGGTTACTTAAATAGAAATGAAGGTCGTGCAGTATTCCATATGGCTCCTATTGAAGGTGGAGATGAATACATTCATCGTCTTGATTTAGGTGTAGCTGGTAATCAAACTTCAGACGGTGAAGGGGGGTGAATAGATGAAAAGTATACAAATCAAAGGAACAATAGTGAATGATTCTACAGCTAAATTTTATAGTTGGTTTGGAATAGATGCTACTAGTCCTAAAAGTGTAATTGATTCTTTACCTACAACTAATGAAGAAGTAGAAGTGATCATTAATTCAGGTGGAGGAGATGTTTTTGCTGGTTCTGAAATCTTCACAGTATTAAAAAGTTATAAAGGACATGTAACAGTTAAAATTGTTGGTTTGGCTGCGTCTGCTGCATCGGTAATTGCAATGGCTGGAGATAAAATTCTTATTTCACCTACTGCACAAATGATGATTCATAATGTATCAACTTACGGTAGTGGAGATTATAGAGATTTTGAACACATATCAGACACATTAAAAAGCGCTAATCAATCTATTATTAATGCTTATAAAACTAAGTTGAATAAAACAGATGAAGAATTACAAAAGTTAATGGATGATGAAACGTGGTTCAATGCGAATACAGCTTTAGAACACGGTTTTGTAGATGAAATCATGTTTGATGAAAATAAACAACTTAGTGGACAGTTTGTCGCTAATTTTGGTGGTATTGTGCTAAATGATGAAATTATAGCAAAGATAACTGAGTTAATGGATAGTGATCGAAAGAAAGAAGATAAGCAACAAAATGAATTGATGCAAGCTAAATTAAAACTTTTAAAATTACGAGGTGGAAATAATGGATAAAATCAAAGAATTATTAAACAAACGTTCTGAATTACTTTTAAACGCTGAAGCACTAATTAACGAAGGTAAAATTGAAGAATTTAATGCAATCGAAACTCAAGTAAAAGAGCTAGATAATGAAATCGAAGCTGCTAAACTAGCAAATGCGAATTTAAAAGCGTTGCAAGAGAATAAAGTTGTTTTGGATTTAGAAAATAAATCAATTCAAGTTGAAGGAGCTAAACAGATGGAAAATATCCAAACTAATGTATTGCCAAACGAAGTGGTTTACACTAATGCGTTTGCTAAAACTTTAATGGGACAAGAGTTAACATCTCAAGAAAATAGTATATTCATGGAAATGAACAACCACACTACTTTAAATAGTGGTGTAATGATTCCAGCTACTACTTTAAATGAAATCATTACTGAAATTGAAGCACAAGCACCATTCTTTGCAGATGCTCGTAAATTCCAAGTAACAGGTTTACTTAAATTACCTAAGCACACTGCAATCACTGCTGGTGATGCTAAAGCTTACTTAGAATCAGAAGCTACAGAAGTAGAGAAAAATACTTTCGTAGAAATTTCTTTAGGTGGTAAAGAGATCGCGAAGTATATCGAAGTATCATTCAAAGTTGAATCTATGTCAATTTCTGCTTTCCTTGAGTACTTGAAAGGTGAAATCGTTGAACGTGTTGGTGTTGAATTAGGTCGTCAATCAATTAGCGGAAATGGCGTTAAAGAAATGACTGGTGTATTAACTGCATTAGCTTCAGTAACTGCACAACGTACTGATTACACTGCTGCAACTGGTATTGGTTATAAAGATTTAACAGCTGCTATGTCAAAATTAGGTGCTAAACACGTATCAAGCGCGGTAATGTATGCTTCAAACGCAACGGTATGGAATAACCTAGCGAATATTACAGACACAACAGAACGTCCTTTATTTATCACTGACACAACTGCTGGTGGAGTTGGTCGAGTATTAGGTGTACCAGTTAAAGTTGATAGTGCTGTTCCTGATGGTACTGTAATTATCGGTAATGCGAAAGGTTATGTAGTTAACACGAACGAAGCTCTTTCTGTAGAATCTACTCGTGATATCAAAGCTCGTAAAACTGGTTTCTCTGCTTACACAGTAGTTGATGGTAACGTTACACATGAAAAAGCATTCTCTATCATTGCACCTTCAGCGTAAGGAGGGATTTAATTGAAACATATAGTATTAATTGATTTTGTGGACAAAGAATCAGAGGTGTATCTTGCTTCTGGTTCTTTTTTTGAATCTATTAACGTAGATAGGGTGAAGGAGCTTGAAAAAATGGGCTTTATTAAAGCTAATGAAGAGTTATCCACCTTAGAAGTGAAAGAAGAAAAGAAAACGGTGAAGCGTACTCGTAAGAAAGCGAGTGAAGCAAATGTTGGAGAAGATTAAAAAGGCACTACGAATAAGTCACGATCAATTAGATGATGAAATCACTGATTTAATAGAAGCTTGTAAACTAGATATGAAAATAAGTGGTGTGAATGTAATTAATGAAACAGACCCATTAATTATTCGAGCAGTTATAACTTATAGCAAAGCTAATTTTGGATTAGTTAATGAAGATAGTGAGAAGTATACAGAAAGCTTTAAATCACAAGTTATACATCTTGCAACATGTGGTGATTACAATGTTGTTCAGTGATATTTTAGAATTAGCTTCAATCAGAATTGAAGAAGATGATCTTTCTCAAGAAATAGAAGTGGAAACATTAAGGCGAGTATTTTGTGATAAGCAAAGTATAGGACAATCAGAATTTTTTAATGGTGGACAAACTGGAATTAAACCAGCTTATAAGTTCATCATTAGATTATTAGATTATCAGGAAGAGACTAAGTTAATGTATAAAAATAAAACTTACTCAATCTATAGAACTTACGAAAAAGGCGAAAATATTGAGCTCTATTGCGAGGTGAGGGCCGGTGGCTAAACTTGTAGGTATCGATAACCTTGATAAAGCACTAAAAATGGAATTAGATCGTTATACAAAAACACTCGCTGGTAAATCAGATGAAGCTGCTTTAAAAATCACAAAAGAACTAGTTCAAGATATAAAAAGAAATTCCCCAGTAGGTGCAAGAAATGGTAGATATAGAGATGGATGGACATATAAAAAAGATGGTCAAAGGTATATCATCCACAATAAAACAGACTACCAACTAACTCATTTACTTGAAAAAGGTCATGCCAGAGTTGGTGGAGGTCCTAGAGTTCCAGGTCGTGCTCATATAAGGCCAGCTGAACATAACGCAATTATTAAATTTGAGTTAGCGATTAAAAAGGCGGCCGAAACATCATGAAACTAAATGAATTAACAAAAATCTTAAAATCTACTGGATACCCAGTGGCTTATTCTCATTTCTCAACTGCTCAGAAAACACCTTTTATCTGTTACAAAGAAGCTTATTCAAGTAATTTCATTGCAGATAACAAAGTGTACAGAAAAACACCAAACATTGATATTGAACTATATACAAGTAAAAAAGATTTAGTTGCTGAAGAAACACTAGAGCGGTTGCTCGATGATCATGAAATACCTTATCAAACTATCGAAACATTTATCGAAAGTGAAAACGTGTTTCAAAGAATATACGAAATACAATTATAGGAGGGCTAGTATATGCCAGAAAATAAAGTAACATTTGGATTATCTAATGTTCATTATGCTGTTATTACAGAAGGAGATGCAGGAGTTTATACGTATGCTACACCAGTTGCTATTCCTGGTGCAGTTGAATTAACAACGGATCCTGCCGGAGAATCATCATCATTTTTTGCTGATAACCGCGTGTATTATGAAGCAAGTTCTAATCAAGGATATGAAGGTACTATCAGTTTTGCGAAGCTTCCACAATCATTTAGAGTTGATGTATTAGGAGAAACTGTTGTTAATGGTGGTTTAGCTGAAAATGCAAACGCAAAAATTAAAAGAATTGCATTATTATTTGAAATTGATGCTGACATTAAAGCCGATAGGTTTGTTTATTATGATGTAACGGTTTCTCGTCCTGGTAATTCTTCAAAAACAAAAGAAGATTCCACTGAGGTAAATACCGTTGAATTAAACTTTAAAGCAACACCACGTCCAGATGGGTGGATAAAGTTTGTTACTGGAGATACTACACCTGTTTCCGTTTATGATGCTTTTTATAATGCTGTTACTGAGCCAATAGATGAAGTGGTTGGGGGGTAATCAGATGGAAAAAACATTAATTATTGATGGTAAGGAAATAAAATTTAAATCTACAGGTGCAGCACCGTTACGCTATAAACATCAATTTGGACGTGACTTTTTTGCGGATATTATGTCAATGCGTAAATTAACCGAAAAGAAAAAGATTACTCCAGAAGATATAAAGCTAATCGACTTTGATTTATTTTACAATCTTGCGTGGGTGTGGGCAAAAACAGCTGATAAAACTATTCCTGAGCCTATGGAGTGGTTGGATAGTTTTGACTCATTCCCAATGTTTGAGATTGTCCCCGAATTAAAAGGATTATTAATCAATACATTGCAATCTAAAAAAAAGTAGATATTCCGAAAGAATCATCAGAAAGTGAACAAATAACAGTAGAAACATATTTACTTTTGTGCCGAAGAAGCGGTTTATCTTTTGATGATATGGAATACATGTCTGTTGGTATGTGTTTAGATTATGTAACGGAATTTACTTACTTACAGCAACCAAATAGAAAGAAGAAGAGAAAAGCTACACAAGCTGATATTGAAGCATTGAAAGGACGTTAATCACGTCCTTTTTCTTTTTGTCTAAAAGGACGGTGAACAAAGTGTGGCAGGGAACATAAAAGGAATTACGATTGAATTAGGAGCAGATACAACCAAGTTAGGAAGTGCCTTAAAAGATGTAAACAGTGAATCTATTGGTCTGCAAAAAGAACTTAAACAAGTAGAGAAACTGTTAAAGTTTGACCCAGGTAATACAGAACTAGTTGCTCAAAAACAACAAATTTTAGCACAAAATGTAGAAGCTACTACAAAAAAACTCGATACCTTAAAACAAGCACAAGCGCAAGTAGATGCTCAATTTGCTAAAGGTGATATATCTGCTGAACAGTATCGTGCCTTTCAACGAGAGGTTTCAGATACCGAACAATCACTTAAAAGCCTAAAAGGAAAACTAGAGGAAGTATCTAAAACGGATGCGGATTTAAAAGCGGATGATAAAGACATAAAGAAAGCTACTGATTCCGTTGAGAAATTAGGAGACGAAGCAGAAAAAAGCGGAAAAAGAGGATCAGCAGCATTTAAAGCTTTAGGCGGTGCGGCAGTTGCGGCAGTTGCTGGAATTGGTGGATTAGTTGCGGCTTCAGCAGAATTAAATACAGATTTAGCTCGTCTCGAAGCCAATGCGTTAAATGCAGGTTTTAGTATGGAAGGAATCGAGAAGAACTTCGCTAAAGTTGCGGCAGTTAGTGGTGAGGCTGATTCAGCAGTTGAAACATTATCAAACTTAATGGCAACTGGATTTAACGACCAGCAGATGTCCCAAGTAATCGATGAAATTAATGGGGCAGCAATCCGTTTTAGTGACACGTTAAAAACAGAGGGGATTGCTGACGGTTTACAGGAAACATTCGCAACAGGTGAAGCGGTTGGTCAGTTTGGCGAATTATTAGAACGTTCTGGAGTAAGTTTAGATACTTTTAACGCAGGGCTAGCTCAAGCCAAAAAAAATGGAACTGAGACTGACTATGTATTACAACAATTAGCCGAACTTGGATTAGCTTCTACTTATGAAGAATATCAAAAGTCCAATGCTGCAATTACTGAATACAATTCTGCTCAGGTAGCTTTGCAAATGGCAGTTGCTGGACTTGGGGAACGTTTAATGCCATTAGTAACTATGGTTATGAATTTAGGTGTAGCGTTTCTTGATTGGACGAATAAAGCATTTGATGCAGTAGCAGCAATGAATTTATTTAGTGGTGGTATTACAGCAACTCTTCCGCAAATGATACAAGCAGGCGTAGAAATGATTCAAAATATGATAACTGGAATCACTAATAACTTACCACAAATAACCGAAACAGTGATTACATTAATAAATCAGTGGTTAGCTACAGCGGCAACAATGTACCCTTTAATAATCGAAGCGGGTGTTCAGATTATTTCTTCTTTGATTCAAGGTATCGCTGATAACCTACCAATCATCGTTGAAGGTATTGTGGGCGTGTTTACAGCATTAGTCGAAACAGCGACAACGTTATTACCGCAAATTATAGCGATGGGCGCTTCTATATTGACATCTTTAGTTGATGGAATTGTTCAAATGTTGCCTAGCCTAATTGATACAGCTTTAGATTTAATTGTAACAATTGTTGAAACAATTGTAGGCATGTTACCTGAAATTGTTAACTCAGGTATTAAAATTCTTAATTCTGTTATTGATGGGATTTTGAAAATTTTACCGCAACTTGTACCTACAGCCGTAAAAGTTCTTGACACTTTAATAAAAACGATTATTGATAATCTTCCTAAAATTATTGATTCAGGTATGAAGTTACTTAATTCTTTAATAGATGGAATTATAAAGGTATTACCGAGCTTGGTTGCAACAACGATACAGTTAATTGCTTCAATTACAAAAACGATATGGGAAAACCTACCAGAGGTTTTGAGCGCTGGTATTAAAATTGTAGGGAAATTAATCGAAGGATTAGTAGATATGATACCTGATTTAATTATAGGAGTCGGGAAATTAATTAAGTCTATGGTTGATAAATTCGACGAAATCGATCTCGGTGAAGTTGGTAAAAATATTATTAGAGGGTTAATAAATGGTATTAGTAACATGAAAGATGCAGCTATAGAAGCCATTAGTGGTGTTGTTGGTGGTGTTATTGATAAAGCAAAATCATTATTAGATACCCATTCACCTTCCCGTGTATTTGAGGAAATTGGAGAAAATACAAACGAAGGATATATATTAGGTGTTGAAAAGTCATCTAGTCGATTAATGAGCGCTATTGATAGTGCATATGGTAGTTTGGCTAGTAGCGCCCAAGGTATGATGGAATCAAAAAGTACAAACTATAATTCGAATTCGTATGACTACTCTAGAAACGTATATCCAACTATCAAAGTTACTGCTGGAGCAAACGCTAACGAAATAGCAAGAGCAAATGAGCGTAGTTTACGTAGATTAGCTTTTCAATTTAATTAGGTGGTGATCAAATGATAATTAAAAACATGAAAATAACTAATTCTCGTGGCGATTCAATTACATTTGGTCGCCATTTTCGTATTCCAGATGATTTTGACATGAGTGGGCTAAGTGCTTCAGTTAATTATTCAGAATCAACTGGTGATGGATCTAATTATCAAAATACAAAATTAGAAAATAGGGACTTTGATGTTCCTTTTTTTATTTACAAAGCTATGACTGATTCTTGGTGGATTGAAGAAAAGCGTAATGAAGCTTATAAAGTGTTCAATCCTAAAGCTAATCCTATGCGTATAGATTTCACAACTAAAAGTGGTGAAGAGTATTATTTAAATGCAAATTTAGAAGCTTCACCATCATTCCCAACAGGATTTGAAAACAACAATAATGAATGGCAAAAAGGGTTAATACAATTCAGTTCAAATGACCCTTATTTTTATAAAAAAAATGCTCAAAGTATTGATTTAGCTTTGTGGCAATCATCATTTCATTTTCCGTTAATTATTCCACAAGATAAAGGTATTACAATGGGAAAACGACAGCAATCACTCATAGTAAATGTAAAAAATGATGGGCAAGAATCAACCGGAATGATTATACGTTTTCGTGCAAGGGGAACTCTTAGTAATCCGTCCCTAGTTAATGTTAATACCTATGAGCAAATGAAAATTAATACCACTATGTTATCGGGAGATGTAATTGAAGTGTCAACTTATCGTGGCAAAAAGACTATAAAGTTAACTAGAAATGGCGTGATAACTAATGCTTTTAATACGTTAGACCTAGCATCGAAATTTTTACAGTTGGAAATAGGAGATAATCTTTTCCGTTACAATGCAGATGAAGGTTTAGACAACCTAGAAGTATCAATTAATTTCACTTCTCGATTATTGGGGGTGTGACTGTGGAATTATACGTATTTGATATGGAACTTAATCATCTTGGAATGATTGATGAATTTATTCAGGTTGAGTCAGAGCTACATTATACAAAAATGAGCTATCTTTATCTAAGTGTGGAAGGCAATAAGGAGAACATAGATTTATTACAAAAAGGTAGAATACTTGTAAAATCGAATGATTTATCTAGAGGTTATGTAATCCCAAGAAGAGAATACGAAGATGAACAATCAAGTATACTGCAAATCATAGCTCCATCATTCAATGTATTGTTACATCGTCGAATCGTCTTAGGTCAACAAGTATATACAGATAATCTTGAATATGTAATTAAGAAATTTATTTATTACAACGCTATTAATACGACTCAAAATAGGAAAATACCTCATCTTGATGTTGATTTCGAGTACAAATGCGATCTTGAAGATGGAACTGAGAGTGCTGCTAATGTTCATTTAGATGATCTATCATATGATTTATGTAATAAATATGATTGTTCTTGGGATATATTTATTGATTTAGAAAATAAAAAGTTTGTTTATACAACTTGGAAAGGTACAGACAGAAGCGCAGAACAAAGCGAGAATCCACATATTATCTTTTCAAAGGACTCTGATAATGTACTTAAACAAAACTATGTTGAGGATGATAGCGATTATCGCACAACAGCGATTGTTGAAGGTGAAGAAGAAGGATTAACAAGAAGAACAGTAATTGTTAATGATGAACTTAGTGGGTTCGACAGAATAGAAATGTTTGTTGATGCAAATAGTGTTAAAAAAACATATAAAAATGAAAATGACCAAGAAGTAACTCTTACAGATACAGAATACAATTCCTTATTAAAAGCAGAAGGAGAAAAAGCACTATCTGAATATCAAAAGATCACTACTTTTGAGAGTGATGTAGACTTATATTCTAACAATATATTTGGTGTAGATTACTTTTTAGGAGATAAAGTGAGTATTCGTAATGATGATTTAGATATCATACTGCATACTCGTATCGTTTCTGTGATTGAAACTGTTAATAAAAGTGGAACTAGTTTAAAAGTAAATTTCGGGTCAAATGTTCCTAATTTAATAGACAAAATAAAAAGGGCGGTGAAATAATGGCTGAATTAGGATATTTTTTTAATGCTGTAAATGTAAATGGAACATGGGATAGAGAATATAAAGCTGAGGATTTTGCTGATTTTTTTAGTCCATTAATTACGAATGGTTTTTTTCCTTCCGACCTGAATTTAAAAGCTATTGCAGATGCAGGTAATATGAACGTTACAATTAAATCCGGAAGAGCATGGATTAATGGTTATATGTACAAAAATACAAGTGATTTGATTTTGACACACGATGTTGCAGACGGTGTTTTAAATCGGATTGATAGAGTAGTAGTTCAATTAAGCTTTATAGATCGTGAAATAAAAACAATTATTAAAAAAGGAACACCGGCAAGTAATCCTTTGCCTCCTACAGTTCAACGTGATGCTGACATTTACGAACTAGGGATTGCTACTGTTGCAATTAATGCTGGAGCTACAAGTATTGTGCAAAACAATATAATTGATACAAGAAATGATGTAACCGTAGGTGGGATAGTAAATAACTTATTCGCTGAAATGAACGCACAAGCTAGGAATGTCAAATTAGACGATATCAATAACCTCTATGTATCTGATAATGTAGAAGGCGCATTGATTGAATTAGGACAACCAAAAGCGGTTTACAAAGAAGATGTGGACCAAAATGATAAGTTCAAAAAAGTTACTCTTAAAAATAGTGCGGGTGTAACGATTGCTGTTAGTGTGTTATCGAATCCAGATAGCGACTTAAACTATCGAACAAGAACAGAAACGTTATACGGACAAGATGGTGTAACACCAATGAAAACAATCGTTTACACAAGAACATTCAATTCTAATGGTTTACTGTTAAATGAGGTGCCTAACTAATGAGGATAAACGACTTAGGTTTACAACATTTAGGAAACATTTCACCAGACAACATTATGAATTATTATCATGGTTATGGTTTGGGGAAAAGAGCAAATAAAATAGGCAATGGGTTCTATGCTCGTGATAGTATTTGGTGGAGATCGGACAACTTCACTACACCTATTGTTACTACAAATTTAAGAAATAATCTTAAAAACTTTTATCCAGATCCTTTTCACGGTGTTTTTTACATCATAGAAAACGGACAAGTAAGAGTAATTGACAATAAAGCGGTGGATATAGCTACTATTCAATTACCTTTAAATCCTTACAGTTTATATCCTCAAGGGTTAGCGACTATTGATAAAAGTGGAAATGGGTTAATAATGACAGATGGTGAATTTATTCATATAAATCCAAATGGAACTATAAGAAACAGAAAATCACATCCTTACAATCTTACTCAGCAAAACATGAATTATTGGGGCTGGGTAACTGTTCACCCTACAAAAGATTTATTTGCCGTCCATGTATATAACGGTGCATATAGGTATATGCTTTGTAAATTATCTACTTTAGAAATATTGAACAATAATTTAACAATAGATGGCGGTAACGATGAAAAGTTTTTCTTCACTAAACAAGGCAAAATAATGTCTGCTATAACAAGACGGGCAAGTTATATGCAAATTATCGAAATTGATTATTCAAATAATACTTTATTGTCTAAAAAACAAATTCAATTACCAACAGCAACTGGCAATTGGACTAATATGGGACTAGACAAAAAAGGTAACATGTTATTTTCTAATTGGTCTTTAAAAAAGATAATAAGTGTAGATTCCACTAACGGAACTATAAGCGACTATATGACTTTCCCTTCAATGACCGATAGTGTTTCTTTTACTGATTTTGATGAAAAGTATTTGTATGGATATATTGAAGAAAGCGGTAATATAGGTTCAGTTGTAGTTTATGATATAAAAACTAAAGAGTTAGTGAAAAATGTTGGTGGTAGTTATGTTTACCCTATTCAATTCAAAGGTAAATTACCTATTACCGAAGCATTTTTTTAAGGAGGTGGTAAGGCTTGATATTTCTGAAATTCGATGAAAACGGTATTGAAACATATAGGCATTACAAACCAGAAATGTTATCAAAAGAGCAGCTTGAACAAGGTATTTTAGTTCAAAGTTTACCAAAACCATCAATTGGCCAATCTGACATTCTAAAATATGATGGCAAGAAACTTTATTATGAAGATATGCAAGTCCAAGAATTACAAAAGGAAAATGAATTAATGAAAGCACAAAATAAAGCAATATCTGAAAGAGCTGATTTTATGGAGGATGTAGTTGCAGAAATGGCGATTGCGTTCTATCCATGATCAGCTTTTTATATTGGCTACTAATAAAAATACTAGGAGATGATGGTGTAATGATGGCAATGTTTTTTGCGCAAAGAGTGATTTTAGATAAAACAAAATTTGAAGATGTGCCAAATAGTTTGAAACCACAAGTATATGAACATTTGAAAGATAGTGGTCTGGAATATTTAGCTGGTGATTATCAACCACCAATAGCACAGTAGGATCTATTATACGCAACAAAGCAAACACCGATTAAGGTGTATTTTTTATGTCTTTTTTCAAACGATTTCTAGGGATGGGAATCTAAATGAAAGGAGTGAAATGAATTGGAGGGATTTACATTGTTTATTGAAGCTGGGAGTTTAGATATTGTTCAAACGTATTTATTTGGTGGTGTAAAGTTCTTAGATTTACTTGTATTGCTTATGCTAGTTGATATCGTAACTGGTATCATGAAAGCAATTAAAGATAAGAGATTGAGAAGTAGAACAGCATTGTTTGGATATGCGCGTAAAATAGGGATATTTGGGGTTATCATCTTAGCGAATATCATTGATAAGATATTAGGATTAAATGGAGCTGTAGCGATTGCTACGGTTCTTTTTTATATCGCTAATGAAGGTTTATCTATTATTGAAAACTTGGCTCAGATTGGTGTGAAAGTGCCTAAAATTATCTCTGATAAATTGCATGTTATTGAATCAGAAGATGATGAGAATAAGGAAGTGAATAAATAATGGCACTTAAAGACTTAAACAAATACAAAGATCTAAGAAATACTATTAGAAGAAAAGGGCGTTATCCGTTAGTTGGTACAGCTGTTAAAGACACAATTGTTATCCATCATTCAATGACTAAACAAAATGCAAAAGGTTCAACTCCTCAAGCTTTTGCAAACTATCATATTGATACACAGAAGTGGCCAGGGATAGCATACCCATTTGTAATAGCACCAGACGGTACTATTTTTCAGTGTGATGATCTAGATCGTAGAACGTACCATGCTGGCAATACTAACACAAGAAGTATTGGTATTTGCCTAATTGGTGATTTCCGTACAGAAGGATCGAAAGAAAAACCAACAGAAGCTCAAATGATGTCATTATACTTATTAGTCAAAGAGTTACAAAGAACATTGCCAAAACTGAAAATTATTAAAGGACACCAAGAATGTCCAGGTTATATTTGGAAAAATTGTCCTGGTGACACTTGGAATTATAAAAATGTAGTTGATGGATCATTTTTAAAAAATACAAATGTAGCTAATAAAGAAAGAGAGGATAAGCTTATGAGTGAAATTAAACGTGATGTATTTGTTCCGACAACGTTAGTAGGAAGAGAAGCAGTTGCTACTGTATTATCTCGATTCGAAAAGAAAGAATCTCCATTAAGTGATGCGCATCGTAAAGAGTTTCTTGAAGGTGCAATGACACAAGACAAAGCAATTGAATTAATTTACATCGCAATTGAACGCGGCTATATAGAAGGGCCACGTATGAATGATACTGTAAAAAAAATTGATCAATTAGAAAAACAAATTGAAGAACTAAAAAAATAAAGTCAAAAGCCCTTCTCAATTCGAGAGGGGCTTATTAAAATACTCCGTTATTAATTCCTCACTTCTATTCCTCAAACGTGGATTGAAATATTTTTGATACTCGTGTTGTCCATTTAAAATAAAGGTGTACACTGTGAAATACTCATCGCTACTACCCTTTAATACTTTAATATTGTTTTTCATCAAGTAATCTCTCGATGCTTTTAAATCCTTGTTTATTTCTTTAAGTATTCGATCTAGTAAATTCAAATAAGGATTCTTAAGTTTAAATGATCCTTGCTCAATAATTTTTTTATCACGTTCCAAAATGGTAATTAACATGGGTAAATATATTTCATTTTCAATAAGATCTCGATTTTTATCATTTATATTTATCATATCAATACCTCTTTTGAGTAAAATATATATATCAATTATATACAAACATTCGTTCGTAATCAACTTGAAATAAGAACGTTAGTTCGTATATAATTATAAAAAAAGGAGGTTCCATCATGAAAAGCTTACTTATTCAATCTAGAGAAAATAAGGCTCCAATTATGATTTTTTACATCGATAAGTATGGTAAGGTAACACAACGTATTATTACTGTTAAAGCAATTGGTAAGGAAAAAATCAGAGCATATTGTCATTATCGTAAAGCAGAACGTGTTTTTAAGATTGAAAGTATTCTTTCATGTGGATCTGTTGGAAAGAGAAGTGCTTCTTAATGTATCAAGATAGAGGAATGTTGAAATGGCAAGGTTTTTTCTTATCAGAACATACGGAACAAATAGCAAGGGATAAATATGAAGCAAGGAAAGTTGAAAAGCCTATTTTAGATGCATGCCAAATAGAAGAAAATGAACAAAAAATCCTTTATGCAATGGAGTTTTGTTATTATTTGAAATTTACATTATGGAGAAGTGGTTTTATAGAAGATATTAAAGTTAGAGTTATTCAATTAGATGATTTAAATAAAATAGTTAGAAGTGCTGAAGAAAATGGGAATCCACATTTCATTCCTTTTGATTCAATTATCAGTGTTGAAGTATTAGACCAAAGAATAATATAAAAGCCCAACTCATAAGAGAAGGGCTTATTTTAGAATTATTTACTGTACAGGAATTGTAAATGAAACTTTATGATTTTCCATGAAATCTTCTGAGTTAACATCGCCTAATTCAAGTTTGATTTCTTTTACAGACTTAACATCGATATTTTTACCTTTTGGAGCTAAAAATTCAATAACACCTTCTTGTTTTACACCTGATTGTACATCTCCGCCAATATCACCATCAGTTAAAAATAAGTTAGCATCTAACTGCATATTGCCGACTACAGCAGACCCTTGATCTGGATAAAAACTTACTGCTTTAGAATTGGTATTTTCAATATTTATCCCTACTAAGATTTTATCATCAGTAATTTTGATTTCGCCAAGTCCTATTTTTAATCCAACAGCATCCATGTTCTGCGAACTAGCATCTACTTTTTTTGAACCATCATCTACAGTTTTTGTTTCTTTTTCCTCATTTTTATTATTATCTGATCCTGTAGATACCTTATCACTATCTCCCCCACCAGCAACAGCAATAATAATAAAAATTACAATTAGTGCAATAAAACCTAAACAGCCAAACTTAAAAAACTTTTTCATATTTATACCCCCAAAATTTATAATATTTCCCTAGTTAAATATAACTAATAATTACAAATATTACAAACGGATAGGTAATTGAATTTATATTTTATAACGATATTCAATAATCATCCTCTATATCGTATAAATCATCAACTTTAACACCTAATAACTTTGCCAATTTAAACATTTCACGAGCATTGGGATAACTCTTTCCTGTGCACCACGCTGAAATCGTATTCCTGCTCCTATTAAATTCTTTCATAATATATTCTCGCTTATATGGAGATTCATCAATTATTCTTCCTATATTACTTTTCATAATATCACCTATCATTAAATTCTATATTAATCGTTTCAATCCTTTCACAAATTAATTTACATAAATATCATGAATTATTTTGTATAGACACGCATTATCTAGGCAAATATCCATACAATGAAGTATTCAAAGAAAAGGAGAGTGAAGAAAATGGAGGGGATAGTTTTAATAGGAGCATTTGGAGCAACAATGATTGGCATCGGTTTATTAGAAAACATAGGATTTGGGATAAACAACGATTTATTAAAACTCACAATGGAAACAGCAAAGTTTGGAGGGCTATTATATATCGTCAAATTAGCAGCAACTTTATTCCTTTGAATTGACTACACAATTTAGATATCTGAAAATTTTGCTAGCGCATATGAAGAGAAAATAAAGGGTAATAGATGTATATCTGTTCCAAAGAAAATGAAAGAAAAAGTACAAGAGATATACGTTATATAACAATAAATGAAAACTTCAATGAAAATTTCACTTTATGAAAACATCTTTGAAAGCTACAATGAAATATTCAAGGAGGGTTACAATGTGGGAAATACTAGCTTTACCAGCTTTAGCAGTAGGAGCAGCGCTTGTCCCAAAAAGAAAGATGAAGGACATAGATAAAATAAAAAAAGTATTTGAAAATACATCATTAGGCATTAAAAAACAAGAAGAGATCCACTACCCAATTCTACTAAAAAAATCTCAACAACAAACACATTCCACTTACATTTTTTCTTTACCACTCGGATTATCCTCTTATCAATTCGAATCAATCATTCCAGCAATTGAAGAAGGTCTTAATAAAGATTGTGATTATACCTTTGAAGATGGAGTATTTAAGCTTAAAACATTCAATTCTCAGTTGCCTACTAAATGGAAATACACAGATGACTTACTAAGTATCAATACATGGCAAATACCAATTGGAAAGAATCATGAAGGTACACTTTATCATGATTTTGAAAAATATCCTCATATGCTAGTCGGTGGTGTTACTCGATTTGGTAAAACAGTGTTTATTAAAGAAGCCTTTTATACTTTGCTTATGAATCAGTTAGAAAATGCTGAGTTTTACTTTCTGGACCTAAAGGGTGGTTTAGAGTTTGGAAAATACATTGGTCTACCACAAGTGAAAGGAGTTGCTTCTGATTTACGTGAATCAGTTGAATTATTAGCATTAATTCACCAGGAGTTAAAGGACAAAGAAAAGTCATTTAGACAAAATGGTTATACAAATATAGTCGATACTCCAATAAAGAAAAGGACATTCATTATTGTGGATGAAGGAGCTGAACTTTCACCGAACCTACTTACTGGAGAACTAAAAAAGTATGCTAATTACTGTCAACAAACCTTATCAGAAATCGCTCGTATAGGTGGAGGTATTGGATATAGAATGCTTTTTTGTACTCAATATCCTGTGAAAGAAGCAGTACCAATGCAAATTAAAATGAACATTGTTGCTCGATTATCTTTCATTGCTGCGGCTCAAGTTGCTTCACGAGTTATTTTAGATGAAAACGGAGCTGAAGAACTACCAAGCATACCTGGTAGAGCAATTTATAAGATTGAAAAGAAACGTATTGTACAAGTGCCTTATATTGATGACAAGTACATGTTCACAAAAATGGAGGAGAAAGAAAGTGATATTATCAACTCAGTCAAAAGTAGAACAATTATTGATAACGATAGATCATTTAGGGATGGCCACAATAAAAAATCTTCGTGGAATCCATGATTTGAAAAGTTATAGAAACGCATGCTATGTAATAAAAAAGATTGAACCGTATGTCAATACAACATTTTTCAATAAAGAAAAGGTCTTTTATCTGAATAAACAAGGACTTTCATTTATTGATTCTGATAAACAACAAGTGAAAAAATCAAATTTGGAACACACTCTTTTAAGAAATGAAGCATACATGTATTTAAATTGTCCTTTGGATTGGAAAAATGAATGTGTTTTGGAATATGAGGTAATGCAGCCTAATAATTTAGGTATTGTCATAAAAGGTATGAATGTAGTCACTAAAAGTAAAATGGTTGCCGATGCTGTATATAAAAGAAATGGATATACTCATATAGTTGAAATAGATAACACTAGACACATGCAAGATAATCATAAAAAGATTAAGTCTTATGTTGATTGTTTTAAATCATTAGATACTCCACGTTTAGAGATATTTACGACAACATTAGATAGAAAGAGGAAATTTGAGAAGTGGTTGTTGGAATATAAGCTTCGAGGTGAGGTAAAAGTGTTCGATGAGATTAAATAAAAATATAAACGGTGGCATAAAGTTAATTTTCCACCCATGTGCCACCGTTGTATAAGTTATAATAAAATTAGCTTAGTTATAATTAACGACAGATAATGTTTTGGTTTCTTTTAAGATACAGTTTTTAGTTACTTTGTTAGCGTTAATAAATGTTATATAGTGACGAATAGCTTTTTTGTGTAAACAAACGACACATGTGGAGACGGTCGCGTTGTTAGAGTTGGTATATGTAAAACCAAAATAATCTCCTGCTTCACAAAATAAACCCCTGTCATAATCAAAATAAAGTTCTGATATGCCTGTGGAAAAGTTGTGAGTCAAGGTAGGGAGAAAAGGAAGAAAAAGAAAGGGTGGGAACAGGAATCCCATCCTTTTTAATTTAGGAAAAAGGCAAGAAGAAAACAAGGGTAAACCTTACGGTTTCAACGTTTGAATGAAAAGTGAGAGGGGGTTCTTACGAACCCTTAAAGCATGAAAAAGAGGGAGAAAAAGGCAAGAAGAAAAGTAGGGAATACCACGACATTATTTTAATATTAAATAAAGTTGTGGGAAAAAAAGTGAGAAGAAATTTGTGAGAATGCTGGAACTGTGCAGGACTTTATTTTAAATGGTAGAAATTAGGTAGCGTAGGAATGCGGGTTTGAGCGGGATGGTGTAGCAGGAGTTTATTATTACTGAACAGTATAATAGAAAAGCAGTTGATATAGAAAAAATCTATACCATCTGCTTTTTTGTTTATAAAAATACTATTCAGGATTGATTTTCGTTAATATAAACATTTCCGATTTTCACAATCGTTTTTTCATAAATTATAAATGTCAAATGTACTTTTGTTTGATAATAAGTTATTAAGCATGATATAAGTGTAAAAGAAGTTGGACATTTGACGTTTTATTTTTTGACCGAGAGTTTGAAGTTGTATTTATAATGAGAGGATTTGAGTTTGAAATGATAGATAATTTTTGGCGTGATTTACCACGACCGTTTTTTATACTAGCACCAATGGAAGATGTGACGGATGTTGTTTTTCGTCATGTAGTAAGTGAAGCCGGTCGACCGGATGTATTTTTCACAGAGTTTGCAAACTCGGATAGCTATTGTCATCCAGAAGGAATAAACAGTTTACGTGGACGTTTGTTGTTTACAGAAGATGAACAGCCAATGGTTGCACATATATGGGGGGATAAGCCCGAATATTTCCGTCAAATGAGTATTGGAATGGCGGAACTAGGATTTAAAGGTGTAGATATCAATATGGGCTGCCCTGTACCGAATGTGGCATCGAGAGGAAAAGGTAGTGGTCTTATTCTGCGTCCAGACGTTGCGGCAGAACTTATTCAAGCAGCAAAAGCAGGCGGCCTGCCTGTCAGCGTGAAAACACGACTTGGTTATAAGGATGTAAATGAGTGGGAGGCGTGGTTAACGCATATTTTAAAACAGGACATTGCGAACCTTTCTATTCATTTACGTACAAGAGAGGAAATGAGCCAAGTAGATGCACATTGGGAGCTAATTCCGGAAATTAAAAAATTACGTGACCGTATCGCTCCAAATACGCTACTAACAATCAATGGAGACATTCCTGACCGTCAAACTGGGCTGCGGCTTGCTGAACAATATGGTATTGATGGTGTTATGATCGGGCGAGGCATTTTTAAAAATCCTTTTGCTTTTGAAAAAGAGCCAAAAGAGCATAACAGTAAAGAAAATCTTGATCTTTTAAGACTGCAGCTTGACCTTCAAGATCAATATGCGGAAGTACTGCCACGTTCAATCACAGGGCTTCATCGCTTTTTCAAAATTTATGTTAAAGGCTTCCGAGGGGCAAGTGAATTAAGAAATCAATTGATGAACACGAAATCAACAGATGAAGTGCGAGCATTGCTTGATAACTTTGGAAAAGATGTTGATATGACAGGGATAGTGAAATGATGGGACTCTTAAAAAGTTAGAGTAAATATGAATCACATCAGCTCATGTGTACTTATTGTATTCAGTTTCAATTTCCTTTGCAGCCGGCAAATTTTTGTTATTGTTTGATTCGTGGCTTTGCGTTCTTACCTTCAAAAGGTTGCGTTTATGAAAATAATATGTTACTTACTTTTGATTTTAGTTTGATCAAGTCTGTTTTCTGAAAGAAAAAGGTCTTAAGAACGTAATAAACCCACCAGCATTCATGTGTTGCCATATACACTCTACAAATATCGAGAATGTGGCTGTATTATAGAATTAAAATAATTATAGAAACTTCTAAAAGCCTTGATTTCTTATTGAAATCAAAGCTTTTTTTCTAGTGATTGTTGGAAAGGAATAAGCTTCTGTTTAGGTCAGTTGTGTTTTTCTTGTGTAAATTTCTTTGTTTATCAGCGAGAAAGTATGGCTATCTTAGAGGCTACAAAGTAGAATGAGTGAAAGAGGTGTTTGGCTGATGAATGAAGTGGAAAGCTATATATTGCAGTATCCAGAAGAGCTGCAGGACAAACTGCAAGAAATAAGGCAAGTGATTAGAGAGGCTGCACCAATGGCGACTGAAAAAATAAGCTGGGGGATGCCGACTTTTTATTTGAATAAAAATTTGGTGCATTTTGCAATGAATAAAGCGCATATTGGATTTTATCCTGGTGCTAGTGGTGTTGAAAACTTTAAAAGTCAGCTTGACGATTTTAAGCATTCAAAAGGAGCTATTCAATTTCCGTTGAGCCAGCCTTTGCCTAAGGAACTAATTACAGAAATTGTGAAGTTTAGAGTGAAAGAAAATACTAAGTAAAAAGTATTTAGAGGTTATGTACTTCGCGGTGAAGTGCATAACCTTTTTTTTATAGTAAACCATTCAATGGCTTTTCATGAAAATGTTCTAAAGCTTGATTCACGTCAAAGATATTATAGATTTTCTTCTCAATGCAAAACTGTACAATTAAATCGCTTGTCTCACTGCTTGATAGTGAATAGCCAGCAGCGTTTAAGAGGATATCCGTATCATCCTTATTTAATTGTAGTGCTAGGGCAAGCGCGAGAATGGTACTTTTCCTAGGATGGTAATTTGGATTGGTTCGAATTTTTGAAAAGAGCTTACGATCAATGCCGGCTCGATTATAAATGGTGGCGTCTGTTTCCCCCGTTTGATCTATAAATGAAAATAAGACACTGCTGAGTGATGGTTTCCGGTTTTCTTTAATGAAGTCTTCTAATGCATCTTCAGATGTACTATTTTCAATAGCACTGTCTATAAAATAAATGGATTCTTGTAGTTTAAAGCATATTGGTTCTATATGTGTTTGAATATATGTTTGTATTTCTCTTAATAAGGCATGGTCAAGCACTTCTTATACCTCCAAAAATGTCGCTTTTGAGGCGACCAAATGACGTATGAACTTAGTTAAAATTATATCATCAATTAGTTGTTTGGGAGGATGATAAGCATGAATCGAAACTTAACTGAAATCATTTTTGTGCTCGACCGAAGTGGAAGCATGTGCGGACTCGAAAAGGATACTATTGGTGGGGTGAATTCGTTAATTGAAAAACAATGCCAAACAAAGGGTGAAACGATAATCACTTTAATTCTTTTTGATAACGAATACGAAGTTGTTTGGAATGGTGTAGATGCCAATAAAGTTAGATTGTCAGAAAAAGAATATGAAGTGAGAGGGATAACTGCGCTACTAGATGCCGTTGGTAAGACCATTTTGGATGTAGGACATCGTTTATCTAAGACGGATGAAGCAGAAAGACCAGGCAAGGTTTTATTTGTTATTACGACAGACGGACAAGAAAATGCTAGCCAAGAATTCACTTATAAAAAAATTCAAGAGATGATCAAACATCAAGAAGAGACATATAATTGGGAATTTCTTTTTATGGGAGCTAATATTGATGTTGCCAAAGAAGCTGAGAATATGGGTATTCAGCATGACAAGGCATACCGATTCGAAGCAACGAGTGAAGGTGTAGAAACGATGTATGATTTCGTGTGTGAAGAAATTATGAGAATTAGAGAAGAGTAGTTTGGAATGAAAATGCTGTTTACTCGCCGTAACGTTGGATTTACTGTAGATAAATGGTGTTTAACTGTTCGTATCAGATCATTTACTGCCCATAGCTCCACATTTACTTGCCATTAGTTATTAATTACTGTAACTCTCGGATAAACTCGATTTTTAAATGTGTCATCTGAAGCAAGATTTAACGAAGATAAGATTTTGGATACAACTGAAGTAATTTGATAGTCCCATTCTAAAATTCCAAATGATTATCTACTGCTTGTTCATCTCGGAAGCCAGCGTAGCATTTGGCTAACTCTTCTTTAAATTACGTTCTGGCAGGATGGTTTATCGGTAATCTTCTAAGTTTTTCTTTTTTGTCAATGTTCCACCACCTTTCCATTATAAGGATTCAACAAAAAGATTCCGTATCCTCTAATGTGATAGGCATGTAACGAAGATAAATGGAATATTGTAATAACAGATTAATAGAAATTGCCGAAGGAGCTGAAATGATGACAGTAGTAGGTGGGAAGTATTTAGAAGTAGACCCAGGGGTAGAATTATTTGTACAAGATGTTGGGAGTGGCGATCCGATTGTTTTTATTCCAGGATTCACCTTTACGACGGAGGTGTTCTCTAAGCAGGTAGAGTATTTTTCGAAAACGAATCGTGTGATAGTTATCGATCCAAGAAGCCATGGTCGTTCTACAGCTTCACTTCATGGAAATGATTATGTGACACATGGGGAGGATTTGGCCAAACTCTTATTACAATTAGGCGTAAAAAATATGACGCTAGTAGGCTGGTCATTTGGTTGTCTTACAATTTGGGAATATGTGAAGAAATATGGAATGGATCATATTAAATCTATGATATTAGTAGACATGTCTCCGAAGGCCCTATCAACTAATGATCAAGATTGGGTGGAGGGTTCTCTTGATGATATTGGCGCGGCATATACAGCTTATATGAGAAATCCTCAAGGACAAAGGGATTTTATAGCTGGATATGCGAAGGGAGTGATGGTTCAACGTGAATTGAAGGAAGAAGAATTGAATTGGATTGTCGAACAATCATTAAAAACACCTTACTATATTGCTGCCAATTTATTTTCAGCTGGAATGTTTTCTGATTACCGTGAAGAAGCAAAGCTAGCTAGTGAATCAGTGCCTACGTTATCCATTATTGCAGAGCATTGGGCTGACGTCGCGAGTGTTTATATACAAAAAATCACTCCTGAATCTTCAATCAAGATACTTGGAGGACACTTAATGTTTTGGGAGCATAGTGAAAAGTTTAATACAATAGTTGAGGAATTTTTACAGGAGAATCAGTAAATGACTAATGAAAAAAGGTTTGAGAACGAATTCTATCGTCTCAAACCTTTTTTGGAATTCTCTAAACCAAAAAGGAGCGGTGAGTGTTTCTTACTAACTGTTAGTTCTTTTCCCTTACTTTGTATATTATTGCTAGCATCGCAAACCAAATGGGTGTTAATAAAAGCGGTAAGCGTGTTGCATCTGCAAATAGCATGACGATTAATATGAATAAAAACAACCCTAAAATAATGTAATTGATAAAAGGTGCAAAAGGCGCTTTGAAAATCGATTTTGCTCTTAAATCAGGTCTTTTTTTAGAATAGATAATATGTGAAATTAAGATAATGCTCCATACCCAAATAAAACAGATGGCGCTAATTGTTGTAACAACTTCAAATGCATTTTCTGGAATTAATTTACTTAACAAGGCACCTACTGAAACAACAAGAGTAGATATGAATAGAGCATTACTTGGAACGGCGTGTTTATTTAATTTAGACAACTTAGCTGGTGCTTCTTTATCTTTGCTTAATGTATAAAGCATTCGGCTTGTTGAAAATAATCCACTATTGCACGCAGAAGCGGCGGATGTTAACACGACAAAATTGATAATTCCTGCGGCAACCGGAATACCGACTAACGTAAATACTTCAACAAAAGGACTGCTCGTAGCATGCAATTGATCCCAAGGATTAATACAAAGGATGACGAACAAAGCACCTACATAAAAAAGTAAAATTCGAAGCGGTATTTTATTGATAGCTGATGGGATGTTCTTTTTCGGATTAGAAGTTTCGGCTGCTGTAACCCCAACCAATTCAACCCCAACAAATGAAAACACCACTAGCTGAAGTGAAAATAAAAATCCTGATATTCCATTTGGAAACATGCCGCCATGGCTCCAAATGTTTGAGATAGAAACTGTGCCAGTATTAGTTTTAAAACCAATGACTAACAAAATAATACCAATCACGATTAACGCAATAATTGTAATAACTTTAATGATTGCAAACCAAAATTCTAACTCTCCAAAAAGTTTTACCGTTAATAGGTTCAAACCTAATAAAATAACTAGGACTGCTATAGCCGGTACCCATTGAGGGATATCAAACCAGTATTGCATATACACGCCGACAGCAATAATATCAGCCATCGCTGTCATAATCCAGCAGAACCAATAGGTCCAACCAGTTATAAATCCGGCCCAAGGTCCGATATATTCCGTTGCAAATTCAGTAAAAGATGTATAGCCACTATTTGATAATAGTAGTTCTCCTAACGCTCTCATGACAAAGAAAAGAGATATTCCGATGATAAGATAAGCAAATAAAATGGACGGACCTGCCATGTGAATAGATTTTCCTGATCCTAAAAATAAACCTGTTCCGATAGTTCCTCCAATTGCAATTAATTGTACATGTCGATTTTTTAAATCTCGTTTTAATTTTTGCTGAGCCAATTTTTCTGCGCCTCCATTAGTAGTCAAATGATTTAAAAAATTCGGATAATAAAATAGTGTAGACTTGTTGAGTGAACAGGTGTTTTTCTTCCTAGTGCCGTTCGTTTCACAGATTTTTTTCAAAATCTACTAGATATCTTATCTCCTTAATGTAAAAAATAAGCTTGATTCTTTCACCTCACTTGATTTGTTATGAGAGAAATAAAAAAAGAGATTGGAAACATTCCAATCTCATTAAGGTCGAGAATAACAATTGGTAACTCGTTATCCTTCTGTCCTTTTGCCTGAGATTGTGAATCCTTCGGCGCTGTACTTTGTACAGTCTCTCCAGAAGCTGCTCCTGCCATAGTTTTATCCACGGCATTCATCGCTTACTAATATGCGATTATGTCTAAATGTTAAGTTTAATAGAAAGAAATTTCTATAAATCAACATTTATTATATTTATAAAACAATATTGGAATTCTATCATCTTTTTTGGCTTCGGTCAACAAATTAGAATAATCTATTTTTAATGTATAGGATTTTAGTAGAATAGCAACTACATAAAAGCCTTCATATTCCACACTTTAAATGCTTCCAACTAATATAAATTAAAGATTCTGGAAATATAGTAAAATTTTTATAGAAAAAGAAAGGAAGTTAGTGAGGCTATGACAATCAAAAAAGTATCCATTATAGGGTTAGGGGCATTAGGTGTTTTGTTTGGCAATCATTTATTAAAAAAAATGCCAACAGAGGATTTGAAAATTATAGCAGATGAGGATCGTATCAAAAGATATCAAGAACATAAAATTTATTGCAATGGAGAACCATGCCAGTTTCATTATGTTACACCAGATGAAGCAGTAGAACCAGCAGACTTGCTTATCATTGCAGTTAAATATAATGGATTGAAAGAAGCTATTCAAGCAGTGAAGAACTATGTTGGAGAACATACTATTATTATTTCGCTATTGAATGGGATTACGAGTGAAGTGATTATTGGTGAAGCGTATGGCATGGACAAAGTATTATACTGTGTTGCACAAGGTATGGATGCCGTTAAGCTAGGAAATAAATTAACCTATGACCATATGGGTATGCTCTGTTTTGGTGGTAAAGATTCTGATGAAGTTTCACAAAACGCAAAGGACTTAGTAGCGTTTTTTACAGCAATGGATCTTCCATTTGAATTGGATAAAGATATGTATAGACGACAATGGGGCAAATTCATGCTGAATGTAGGAGTTAATCAAACAGTCGCTGTTCATCAAAGTAACTATGGGGGAGTGCAAAGAGAAGGAAAAGCACGAGAAACAATGATTGCAGCGATGAGAGAAGTAATTGCTCTATCCGAAAAAGAAGGAGTTCATTTAACGGAAGCAGACTTGATCTATTGGCTGAAAGTATTAGGTACATTAAGCCCTAATGGAAAACCATCCATGGCTCAAGATGTGGAGGCAAAACGTTTTAGTGAAGTGGAATTATTTGCAGGCACGGTTGTGGAATTAGGGAAGAAATATGGAGTATCTACACCTATCAATCAAGAATTATACGACAAGATTAAAGCTATTGAAGATCAATATACTCTTCAGTGATAGAAGATTGGCCGTATATTTTAGTGTATAAAGAATAAGAAAATTACTTGTATAAAAAGATGTTACTAAGTACTTCATACTAGTAACACACAAAAGCTTTGAACTTTGATGATGTTCAAGGCTTTTATTATATCTAAAATCTTTCCAGTAAGATCATGAGGTAGTATTAATAAAAGAAGTGAGAATATCAAGGGGGATATCATAATTACTGGTAGTGACAGGTAGCGTTCATAGTTATTATTGTTGATGACTCGTTTTTTTTTGATTATTATATTAATATTTTAGTTAAAGATAAAAGAGAAACTAGTTTGAAAAGAGGAGATTAAATGAATAAAACGACAAAACAAAAATCAAACAAACTGAAGATTATTTCACGAGTAGTATTAATTATTATGGGGGCTTTTATAACCGCATATGGACTAGAAGCGGTATTAATCCCAAACAATGTATCAGATGGTGGGGTAACAGGTATAAGTATCGTTGGCTCACAACTATTTGGCTTACCATTAGGACTTCTAATTGCAGTCATAAACATCCCATTTGTTTGGTTAGGATATAAACAAATTGGGAAAAGCTTTGCAATCTATTCAGTTATCGGTATTGCTTCACTAGCTTTAGGTACTAGCCTTATGCACCATGTGCCAACGATTATTGAAGGTGATACGTTGTTAGTTACTGTTGTCGGAGGTATTATTATTGGTTTTGGTATGGGGGTAGCTTTACGTAATGGCGGTGCATTAGATGGAATTGATATGTTAGCTGTACTCCTTTCGCGAAAATTACCTTTTGGGACAAGTGATCTCATATTATTCTTAAATATGTTTGTCTTTATTGTTGTATCAACAGTATTTGGTCTACAAGGGGCAATTCTTTCTGCGATTGCTTATTTTATAGCTTCTAAGGTCATTCACATTGTAGAAGAAGGTTTAAGTGGTTCTAAAACTTTCAAAATTATTACAAAACACCCTGTATTAATGGTAGAAACCATTCGTGATCGGTTAGGTCGAGGTGCAACGTACAATGAAGTGTACGGTGGTTATTCGAATGAACAATTTAAAGAAATTACATGTGTTATTAACCGTTTAGAAGAAAGTAAAATGAAAGAAATTATCCATGAAATTGACCCAGGTGCTTTTGTTACGGTATATGACGTAGCGGAGGTTAAGGGAGGTAATTTCAAAAAGCATAATATTCATTAAATAAAAACGAGTAACCGGATGCTTTTTAATTGTAGTGCAGTACAGGTGAAAGGATGTTTTTAAAGGGGATAATTGGATTGGCTATTTTGCTGCATCTTAGGGTTTACTGTCGGTATCTCGCGATTTACTATCCTTAACTCTACATTTGCTTGCCGTTTGCTATTAATTACCCTCTTTTGAAATTAAAAAAGCATCCATTGGAAGATGTGTATCAATCTGGTTCTTACTGGTGCTAAGATCCCAAAGGAGTTTGAGCACCAATAAGAACGAGATTGGTGAGGAAAAAAGCGAAACGAATCAAAGTTTCGCTTTTTTATATTTGCTACTACTTAAAATAAGGTGCTTTTTTTAAGATAACACAAACTGGAATGGCAATTATAATTCCTAATACATTTTGAATGAGATCTCCTGGAATCGAAGCTAAGGGTGCAATCCAATTATTGTATAGAATTCCTTCACCAATATAATAAACTGCTACCATAAATGGAATAGAAACGATTGTTGCAATTAAATTTAAAGCAATGCTGTTACCTTTGCGACCATTTGACCAAGCAATTTTACCAACGATGTATCCTTGTAAACCACGCGCCGTAAAGGTGATGGGCGCCCATAATGCCCAACCTCCAACTACGTCAAATAACCCCATTCCTATTGCACCGGCTAAAGCCCCCTTCTTAGGACCAAATAAAATAGAGGCAATAAATAGCATGGCTGTTCCTAGATGAACTAAACCACCATTTGCCGTAATTGGTAGTCTGATATTTAAAAAGACAGTAGAAAGGAACACAAGTGCAACTAACATTGATGTCATAATTAAATCAAAAGTTTTTTGACGTGACTTGGTATAACTTTGTGTATTTTCCATATCTATAAACCTCCTAAATTTAGAATTTACCGATTACTTTAGCAAAAAACTGATGTATATAAAAGGGTCAATTTTTCAAAAAACGTAGGGGTCAGTTTGTGAAATTTGAGAGTTGATAACTGTTTTTATACTAAGTAAAGAATCCATAAAGCATTAAGTTAATAAAAAGAGTGTTATATTTAAATGCACAATTAACCCAATTATCAGGGATTTTCCACATTTTTAATTTATGGTAATATGAATAAAGCTTAAGTTGGATAGATCTTATGGAGGTTATTATGAAAAAAGTTGCTGTAATACAAGATTTATCATCTTTTGGAAAGTGCTCATTAACAGCTGTGATTCCGGTTCTTTCGGTAATGGGAGTGCAGGCATGTCCTTTACCGACTGCTATATTGTCTGCACAAACAGGTTTTCCAAGTTTTTTTTGTGAGGATTTCACATCAAAAATGCAATATTTCGAAGAGGAATGGAGCAAGCTTCAGGTAACCTTTGATGGAATCTATACCGGCTTTGTAACTGGACAGGAGCAAATTGATAATATTTTTCGTTTTTTAGATAAATTTCATACAAAAGAAAACATTTTGCTTGTAGATCCGGTAATGGGGGATGTTGGTGAAGCTTATAAACTTTTTACAGAAGAATTGCTAGTACGAATGAGAGAACTTGTGAAATGTGCAGATGTGATTACACCAAATGTAACGGAGTGCTGTCTATTAACCGGATTATCTTATGAAAAATTACATAGCTATTCAAATGAAAGAGATTTTATCAAAGCGTTAGAAGAAGCTGGAAAGGCATTGCAACAAGAAACGAAAGCTAAGGTAATCATCACTGGTGTAAATCCGCCGTCAGAAGATACAGATAAGCAGTTTATCGGTAATATGTATTTGGACTGGAATAAAACAATATATGGTGCAATGCCGTACAATGGTAAAAGTTATTCGGGTACGGGTGATTTATTTGCCTCTGTCATAATGGGAAGCATGATGCGGGGAGAGAACCTAGAAAAAGCTGTACAGCTTGCAGAGGCATTTTTAACAGCAGCCATTAAGGATACTACCTTGGAGCAGATCCCTAAAGAAGAAGGGGTTAACTTCGAAAAATTTTTAAGAATGTTATTATAGAATGATTCTTTGTTCGGTGAAGGATCTTTGAATACATATGAAAGAGAAATTTATGGCTCAGAAATTATTATTTACGGGTCTTTAGACGTTTACCACTTTGTCTCTCTTTACATTTGGAATTCATTCCGTGATAAAGGTGAAAGCCCTTTTTACTGTATCGGTAATGATACTATAACTCAAACAGTGGAATTTACTTTTAGTATAAATAGTAGCTATAAAGCTGGAAATTTTGAAGTTAAAGAGATAGAAACACCTAAATTAAAAGATGCATACAAAGAATTTTCAAAGATAAACCCCGAAGACTTATTTTAATCTTTAGTGGAATATTAGGGTAATAAGGAGCTGTTAAGCAGTTCTTTTTTTCTGATTTTGGTCCTTAAAAATAAAGAATACTAGTTAAATCGAATAATATTTGAGCAAAAAATAAGTAAAAAATCGAATTTATTTTTTTCCTAAGCACCACACTACATTGAATAAAGGTATTGTAAGCATTAAAAACTAAGCATTTTTTTATAAACAATGACATCAATGTAGGCTTTTTTTCATACTATATATTTGGGGTGAAAAAATGCCAAGAGTTCAATACCGAGAATCAGATGTTGATTTAATGGCAAGGTTAATGAGGGCAGAAGCCGAGGGTGAAGGTCAACAAGGGATGCTGTATGTTGGCAATGTAGTGGTTAATCGTGCTGTAGCGGATTGTTTAGACTTTAAGGATGTAAGAACGATTGAACAAGTCGTTTATCAGGTACAAGGAGGAAATTATTCTTTTGAAGCTGTTCAAAAAGGAAATCTATTTTACCAAAGGGCGAGGTCTCAAGAAAAAAGGTTAGCAAAACAGAATTTGGATTATTGGAGAGACCATCCAGCGAAATATGCCCTTTGGTATTTTAATCCATATGCTCCCTGTCCTCCAACGTGGTACGATCAACCTTTTAGTGGTCAATTTAAAAATCATTGTTTTTATGAACCAGCAGCTAATACTTGTGAAAGTGTTTATTCAGGTTAGGTTGTCTAGGAGCTATTATTAATTCTGGAGTTTTATTGAAATTTTTCCTTTTTAATGATACGAATACAACATTTTTAGTCATAGGTTCTGGTTGGTAGCAAAGTAATTTATCCAAGGATTCAATTTTGTGAAATATTGCATATAGACTAACAAGTGCTAGAGTTGAATTAGATCAAGGCTGCTAATAAGCAGTCTTTTTTGTTATGCAG